>VAZH01000235.1 GCA_005884465.1 Alphaproteobacteria bacterium
TGACGCTCGTCGGTAAGTCGCCACGCCGCAAGGTAGGACGTCGCCAATGCTGACAGGCCGCTGCCGCCGGACAACAGGAACATCAGGAGTATCTGGTATTTCACGGCCTCCAGTGGATCGAGGCCGGCAAGAATTTGCACCGTCATGATGCCGGGCAAGGTTACGATGCCGGCTGCCGACATTTGATTGATGATCGGTAACAGGCCGCGCCGGATCGCTTCCCGCACCAGCGGCGCGATCGCTTCACGGTAGCTTTCGCCGAGCGACAGTCGCGATTCTATGGCGTGTCGTTCGCGCCGGACAGAGCCGAGAAAGCTGTCCAGCGCCAGGCTCGCGGAATTCAACACGTTGCCGAGAATGATGCCCGCCAGCGGGATCGCATAATGTGGATCGAACCAGGGCTGCGGCCGGATCGCCGTCGTGAGTGCAAGGATCGCCGTGACGAAGGTGGCAAAGCCGACGCTGACAAAGCCGATGACGAGGTTTGATTTGCCCTTGAACCGGCGTTCCGGCCGGGCCGCCACCTCGCGCGCGGCAACGAGCACCATGACGAGAACGAGCAGCAGCGTTGCCGCCGGGTTGTTCAGAGCAAAGATGAAACGCAGCACGTAGCCGATCGCGACAAGCTGCACGACCATTCTTGTCGCGGCGATGGCGATTTGCCGATGCAGCCGAAGTTTTAGCCAAATTGAAAGCGCCGCATCGAGGATAATCAAAGAAGCGGCGATCGAAATGTCGAGCGGTGTCAGCAGTATGGGGTTCATGGTGCTTCCAGCTGTCCCGCCGCCATTCGATAGCGCTGATCACCCAGGCGTTCGGCCTGGTTTGCATCGTGGGTCACCAGCAGGACCGATATCCCGGTCGCCATTCGTTCCCGAAGCAGCGCCTCGACCTTGGTGACCGATTCCTCATCCAACGGGCCGGTCGGTTCGTCCAGAAGCAGGACGGGCGGGCACTGCAGAAGCGCCCTGACCAGCGCCAGGCGTTGCTTCTCGCCGGTGGATAGCCGCGCGATCGATGCATCCAGAAGATCGGCGTGAAGCCCAAGGCGGGCCGCCAGCCCGGCGACCTCGCTTCGCTTGTTTCGCGCGAAGTGCTCGATCACGGTGTCGGCCCACCAACCGGATTCGGCAGAGACATAGGTCACCTTTCTTCGCCATTCCGGCGCAGTGATGGAAGCGCGCTCTGTCCCATTCAGCCAGACCTTGCCTTCGTTGGGATCGAGGTCGGCGACCATGCGAAGAAACAGGCTTTTGCCCGATCCCGACGGGCCGGTGATAGCGGCGCACGCGCCGGCGCCGAGGTTGAGGTCGAACGGGCCGGCGACCTCGCTGCGCAGCTTTTTCACCGCCAGTGCCGTTTGCATCGAATTTCCCTGTCTGCGGTGGCCTGCCAGCGGTCGCCAAAATTCGTGCACCACCAATCACGGCTTTCTCCGTTATCGAATATCTTATCACATTCCGGAGGCGGAGGACGCGGACTGCCGTTTGCGGTGAATGCAACAGCGGCTTGTTTCTGCAGAAAGTCGCGTCTTGAGGTCACACCGCTCAAGGCGCTCTTAACGGTTCAGGGCCACTTCCTTGAACGCAACCACAAGCGGACCTTCGAGCTTTCCTCGCATGCCGCACAGGATTTCATAGGCCTCTGCCCGCGACGTGGGGGCCTTGTATCGGCGATCCTCGATCAATGCCGAAAAAATATCGGAAATGGTCAAGATCCGTACAATGTCGGAAATACCGGCGGCGCAAAGAGCATCGGGATATCCGCTTCCGTCGAGATACTCATGATGGTGCCTGACTGCATCCAGTATCTCGGATGAGATGCCGCGGGTCCCTTTCAGGGCATCGTACCCGGCTGCCGGATGAGTTTCGATGACAGCTCGCTCCCGGTCATCAAGGCGCCCAGGCTTGTCGAGAATAGCGAGCGGAATTTTCGCTTTTCCGACGTCGTGAAACATTGCTGCCGAATACACGCGTTCCAGGTCGGCCTTGGCTAACCCCAAATTCAATCCAAACGCGGCGGCTGTGCCCGTCACCAGCAGGCAATGTTGATAGGTGCCTTCGTGATGGCGCCGCACAGTTTCCAGCCAGTGGGAAAAACCATCCTCGGCGATCATATCGGAAATTCTGCCGGCGGCGTGCTTTGCTGCCGCGGCATCGACCTGTTGACCGCTCGACACGGCCGAGAACATGGAAGCAAGGGAGACGGCGCCTTCAGAAGCCGCTCTTCGTGCGCCGCCCTGGTCGTCATCTTCGGACACTACGTTTGATTTGCCCGCGCCGTTCAAGGCAGCAAGCAGAGACGGCTGATATACCGGGTGGAACAATACATGGGTTGCGCCGAGCGCATATGCTTGAGCCGCAAATAGTCGCACTTTCTGATCAATTACGAAAATCTTTCGCGGAGTGTTCTTGAAAGCCGCCGAAACCTCCTTGAGGGCGGCGATGTTGTCAGCGTTGCGAAGATCAACCGCGACTATCATTGCGTCGCATTCCTTCGGCACACTGCTCTCATCATTGAGCAATGCAGAAGTGATGCGATCCTGCGACCCAAATAGCGCGCGTAGCTCCGAAATCCTGTTCTGATCTTCCGCGACGATATGCACAAGCATGAGAGGAGTGCTCTATTCGGTCGGGGTCCAGTCGCAGCTGCGAATTTTCGCTGCCAAAGTGACAGAAGAATAATAACACTCAATTAACTTGAATTTGGCAGGCGGCGCACCGCGAGTCGGGAAGCCGACCTGCGCGTACAAATCAAAGCTGACTGAGCATGGCTTTGAGCCGAGATTCGACTCCGGCCATTATCTGAAAGTCGGCCCTAGCTGGATGCTGGCTGAATGCCCGCTTCTTGTGCATCGGCGGACATAGAGCAGGTGATGAGGTGGTTAGTGAGTGCGGGTCTTGGCGAAACTTCAGCCCTTCACACAATTCGCGAACTCTTGTTGCCCCAGTAACGATCCCGTAACAGCCGCTTGTAGAGTTTTCCGGTCGGCAGCCGCGGCAGTTCCGCTTCGAAGTCGATCGAGCGCGGCACTTTCTGGCGCGACAGCGATTGGCTGCAAAACGAGATCAGTTCCTCTGCGAGTTCCGGGCACGGTTTGATCCCCGGCATCGGCTGCACCACCGCTTTGACTTCCTCGCCGAGATCGGGATTGGGAACGCCGAACACGGCAGCGTCCGCGATCTTGGGATGGGTGATCAGGAGGTTTTCGCATTCCTGCGGATAGATATTGACGCCGCCCGAGATGATCATGAAGGTCGCCCGATCAGTCAGATAGAGATAGCCGTCGCTGTCGACGTAACCGACGTCGCCGACCGTGCTCATGCTGCCATCCGGCGAGCGGGCCTCTTTGGTCTTGTTCGGATCGTTGAAATATTCAAACGGCGTGGCGGTCTTGAACCAGACCGTGCCGGGCGTCCCGACCGGGCAGGCTTTCATGTTTTCATCGAGAATGTGGAGGTCGCCGAGCAGGACCTTGCCCACAGTGCCCCGATGCGCCAGCCATTCCTCGCTGTTGCATGCGGTGAACCCAAGGCCCTCGGTGGCACCGTAATATTCGTGGATGATCGGTCCCCACCATTTGATGATGTCGTCCTTCACCATCGCCGGGCAGGGCGCAGCGGCGTGGATCGCGATCTCGAGGGATGACAGGTCGTAGCGGTTTCGCGTTTCCTCCGGCAGCTTCAGCATGCGCGAGAACATCGTCGGTACCAGCTGGCTGTGGGTGACGCCCCATTTCTCGACCAGCTCCAGGTAACGCTCGGGGTCGAAGTGTTCCATGATGATGGCGGTGCCGCCGGTGCGGATCGTGAGATTGACGGCGGCCTGTGGCGCCGAATGATAGAGCGGTGCCGGCGAGAGATAGATCATGCCTTCGCGGTACCGCCAGATTTTATGGAGAAAATCGAACAGCGGCAGCTGCTGCGTCGGCGGCTGCTCCGCCAGGGGGCGCAGGATGCCTTTCGGCCGGCCGGTGGTGCCCGACGAATAGAGCATCGCGGTGCCGACGGATTCGTCCGAGATCGGGGTTTTGGGCAGCCCGGCGGTGACTTCGCGCAGGCCGACGATGCGCTGGCTTTCGCTTCCACCATCGGCAACGACGCAGAGCTCGATCCTGGGGCATTCCTTGAGCGCCTCGCGGGCGACGTCCAGCTTCGCCGCCGACGTGATGAGGACGCGGGATTCGCTGTTGTTGACGATGTAGGCGAGTTCACCCGGCGTCAGATATGAATTGACGCAGGTATAATACAATCCGGACCGCTCGCCGGCGCCGCAGGCCTCAAGGTAGCGGCTGTTGTTCTCCATGAAGATCGCATAGTGGTCGAGCCGCTTCAGGCCAAGCTTTCGGAACAGGTGCGCCAGGCGATTGCTGCGCGCCTCCAGTTCGGCATAGGTCACGGCCTCGCCGGTACCAGCCATGATGAAGGCGGGCTGAAGCGGACGGAGATGAGCGTGCTTGCCGGTGTACATCGTGTCTCCAAAATCTCATGCAGCCAGAAGAAGAATTTCGCGCACCTGCGCGGGCGTATCGATCTTGCGCGGATTGCGCGGGATCCACGGTGTTTTCATGGCCTGCTCCGCAATCGCCTCGAAGTGCTCAGGACCTACCCGCACATCCTGCAGGCTGCGCGGCAGCCCGAGGCCGCGGATGAAGCGGTCCAGGACGTCGGCGGCGTCCTTGCCCGGCTGTCCCATCGCCTCGGATACCAGCGCCTGCCGCTCCGCATTGTCTTGCTTGTTCCAGCGCATCACCGACGGCAGCATCACGCAGGAGGTATATCCGTGCGGCACGTCGAACACGGCGCCAAGCACATAGCCGATGCCATGGCTCGCTCCCATCGGGACGCCGGCGGACAACGGCGCCATCGAGAGCCAGGTGCCGATCTGGCAATCCATCCGGGCGTCGAGATCGGAGGCGTCAGCCTTCACCCGCGGCAGCGCCTGCGCCAGCATCGAAAGTCCCCTCACGGCCTGGGCGTCGGCATAAGGATGGGCCTCCCGCGAGCAGATGCCTTCGACACAATGGTCGACGGCGCGGATGCCGGTCGACAGAAACAGCCATTCGGGCGTGTGCACGGTCAGGGCGGGATCGAGGATCGCGGCGCGCGGCATCACCAGTTCATGGCGCAACATTTCCTTGACCTTGGTGCGCGCGTTGGTGACGCCCGCGATGGCGCTGAATTCGCCGCCGGCAATCGTCGTCGGCACGCTGATCTGGCGCACCGTCGGCGCATTCATCGGCGGTGCGACGCCTTTGTGGACTCGAATTCTTTCGATATCCTCGACGGTGCGAACGTTATTGGCGAGGCAAAGCTGCACGGCCTTGGCGCCGTCGGTGATCGAGCCGCCGCCTACCGTCACGATAAGATCGGCATCGGCCGCTCGGGCCTGCTCGGCGGCAGCAATGACGGCCTCGCGCGGCGTGTGCGGCGGCATCGCATCGAAAGTAGCCACGCAACGAGAGCCAAGTGCTTTTCGAATTTTTTCGATCTCGGCGGTCTGCCGGTTGAGCGTGCCGCTGACCATGAGAAACCCGCGGGCAGCGCCCAGGCGGTCCATTTGCGCGACGATCGCCTCGGCAGCGGGGTGGCCGAAAACCACCTCGTCCATGGCACCGAAAACGACACGCCCCTTGTGCACGACGCTTGTCCTCCCGGGACACTTT
>VAZH01000236.1 GCA_005884465.1 Alphaproteobacteria bacterium
TGGCGGGATGTCAGGGGCATCCATCCAATCTAGGCCGGATCGCGTCGCAACGAAACGGCTCGAGGGGCATTTCCATGGTTGTCCTCCCGCGAAAAATCGGAAACAAACGACCCGACAGACGGCCGACAGCCAAGAAGCTTTCTCAACCGGTTGAGATCAGATCATGAGCACAGAAGAACTGCCGACTCGTGAATCCATGGAATTCGACGTCGTGATCGTCGGCGCCGGGCCGTCGGGCCTCGGCGCCGCGATCCGGCTGAAGCAGCTCAACGCCGATCTTTCGGTCGTGGTGGTGGAGAAGGGGTCCGAAGTTGGCGCGCACATTCTGTCCGGCGCCGTGATCGATCCCGTCGCGCTCGACCGCTTGATTCCGGACTGGCGCGAGGACGCCGACTGCCCGCTGAAGACGCAGGTCAAGGACGACCGGTTCTACTGGATGACCGCAGGCACCGCGATCCGGCTGCCGAATATCATGATGCCGCCGCTGATGAACAATCACCATTGTTATATCGGCTCGCTCGGCAATGTGTGCCGCTGGCTGGCGCGGAAGGCGGAAGCGCTTGGTATCGAGATCTACCCGGGCTTCGCCGCGACCGAGGTGCTTTACGATGAAAAAGGCGCGGTACGGGGCATCGCGACCGGAGACATGGGCGTCGCCAAGGATGGCTCGCACAAGTCGTCGTATACGCGCGGCATGGAACTGCTCGGCAAATACACCCTGTTCGCCGAAGGCGCGCGCGGCAGCCTGACCAAGCAGCTGATCGCGAAATTTGCCCTCGATGCCAACCGCGAGCCGCCGAAATTCGGCATCGGCCTCAAGGAGGTCTGGCAGGTCGACCCCTCGAAACACCAAAAAGGCCTGATCCAGCATTCGTTCGGCTGGCCCCTGAACAATTCAACCGGCGGCGGCTCGTTCCTCTATCACTACGATGACAATCTGGTGGCGGTTGGTTTCGTCGTGCATCTCAACTACGACGATCCATATCTATCGCCGTTCGACGAGTTCCAGCGCTTCAAGACCCATCCTTCGATCCGTCCCCTGTTCGAAGGCGGCAAGCGGCTTGCCTACGGCTCGCGCGCCATCACCGAGGGTGGTTACCAATCGGTACCGCGCCTGGGCTTCGCTGGGGGCGCGCTGGTCGGCTGCGCGGCGGGTTTTGTCAACGTGCCGCGCATCAAGGGCGTCCATAACGCGCTTGGCAGCGGCATGCTCGCGGCCGAACACGTCGCCGCCGCGCTTGCGGCCGGCCGCGCCAACGATGAACTGGTCGAATACGAGAATTCGTGGCGCGATTCGGCGGTCGGCAAGGATTTGTACCCGGTCCGCAACGTCAAACCGCTGTGGTCGAGGTTCGGCACCCTCCTCGGCGTGGCCTTTGGCGGTATCGACATGTGGTGCAACACCCTCGGCTTCTCGCTGTTCGGAACGCAGTCGCACCGCAAGCTCGACCGCAGCACGCTCGATCCGGCGAAAGCTCATGCGCCGATTGTGTATTCCAAGCCGGACGGCAAGCTTACCTTCGACAAGCTGTCGTCGGTATTCCTTTCCAACACCAATCACGAGGAGGACCAGCCGGTTCATCTGAAGGTCGCCGACATCAACCTGCAGAAGGCATCCGAGCACGATGTCTATGCCGGCCCGTCCAACCGCTATTGCCCGGCCGGCGTTTATGAATGGGTCGAGGAGGCAACTGAGCCGCGCTTTGTCATCAACGCCCAGAATTGCGTCCACTGCAAAACCTGCGACGTGAAGGATCCCAACGGCAACATCACTTGGGTTCCGCCGGAGGGCGGCGGCGGGCCCAATTACGAGGCCATGTGACCACGATTGCGTGAGTTGACGCCCGCCAAGTGCGGTCGCCGGCCACGATACCGCCACACTGAAAGGGTTTTGAGTCAGGGATGCTGGCTAAATCGGTTGGCCATCGGGGCCCTTCTGCCAGTCGATTGACCACCCCATATCCTTGCGGTTGAGCGCCAAACGCGGCATTGTCGGTTGCCTTGATGCCGCCGGTTGGGTTCGCATTCGAGACGATCCGTAAAATCCTGGAGCTAGGCGAACGCATGTTTTCCATTCGTTTCAATCGCTGGACCATTGCCGCATTCGCCTTCACCGCGTTGGCCGTGCCAGGCCCGCTTGCGGCACAGACGCCTGGTCATCCGGCCGACAACTCGGTGCAGTTTCCCAATAGCCGCGATTTGAAGTCGCTGACGATGTCGGGCAGCTATCTGGCCGCCCGCCATGCCAGCGTCGAGCGGGATGCCAGTTCGGCGGCGACGTTCTATCGCTCGGCGCTTCGTACCGATCCGAAGAACAACGAATTGCTGGATCGCGCGTTCATTTCATCGCTCGCGGATGGCGACATTGACGAGGCCGTCAAGCTCGCCGACCGAATTCTGACGATGGATAAATCCAATCGCGTCGCCCGGCTGGTCGTCGGCGTGCGCGATCTGAAACAAAAGAAATACGCGGCCGCGCAGCTGAACATCAATCAATCGATCCGCGGTCCGATCACGGATCTGGTGGCGACGCTATTGTCGGGCTGGGCCAGCTACGGCGCCGGCGACACCAAATCGGCGATCGCCAATATCGACAAGCTGACGGGTCCGGAATGGTATCCGATCTTCAAGGACCTGCATGCCGGCATGATCCTCGAACTCGCGAACAAGGAAAAGGATGCCGGCGCCCGCTTTGAGCGCGCCTACAAGCTCGACGATTCGATGCTGCGCGTGGCCGAAGCCCATGCGCGCTGGTTGTCGCGCAACAAGGATAGTGTCGCGGCCAAGGCTGTTTACGAGGCATTCGACAAGAAGCTCGCGCGGCATCCGCTGGTATTGGAAGGCTTGCGCGAGACCAAGGCCGGCAAGAAGCTGTCGCCGCTGGTGGATTCGCCGCAGAGCGGGGCAGCCGAAGCGCTTTACGGCATCGGCGCAACGCTGACGCGGCGCGGCGGCGAGGATCTCGCACTGGTCTATTTGCAGCTCGCGCTGTACCTCGCCCCCAACCATCCGCTGGCGCTATTGTCGCTGGCCGACCTCTACGAGTCCGTGAAGAAGCCGGCGATGGCGATCAAGATTTACGAGCGCGTGCCGGCAAATTCGCCCTTGAAGCGCAATGCGCAGATTCAGCTTGCGACCAATCTCGACACCGCCGACCGTAGCGACGAAGCGATCAAGATCTTGAAAACCGTCACGACGGAGGATTCAAGGGATCTCGAGGCCATCATGGCGCTCGGCAATATTGAGCGCGGCCGCAAGAAGTTTGCCGACTGCGCCCAGACTTACTCGCTGGGTATCGATGCATTGCCGTCAAACAACGACAAGGCCAACAGCGTCTATTACTATTACCGCGGCATTTGCGAAGAGCGCTCCAAACAATGGAGCAAGGCGGAAGCAGATATGCGCAAGGCGCTCGAGCTGCAGCCTGAGCAGCCTCATGTGCTGAACTATCTCGGCTATTCCTGGATCGATCAGGGTATCAATCTCGACGAGGGCATGAAGATGATCAAGCGGGCCGTCGAGCAGCGCCCGGACGATGGTTACATCGTGGATTCGCTCGGCTGGGCCTATTACCGCATCGGCAACTACGAAGACGCGGTGAAACATCTCGAGCGCGCGATCGATCTCAAGCCTGAGGATCCGACCATCAATGACCATCTCGGCGACGCCTATTGGCGCATCGGCCGCACCCTGGAAGCAAGATTCCAGTGGGCTCATGCCCGCGACCTGAAACCCGAGCCGGAAGAGTTACCCAAGATCGAAGCCAAGCTCGAAAACGGGCTTCCGGAGGACACTTCCTCCGCCGCTTCCGCGGACAAGAAAAAAGAAGACGGCAAGGGCGGGTGATCGAAGGGCTGGTCGCCATGCCGGGGCTGATTGAGGAAGGGCGCGCCAAGGTCAACCTGACCCTTCGGGTGGTCGGACGCCGGGTCGACGGCTATCACGACCTCGAAAGCGTGGTTGCGTTCGCCGATTGCGCCGATCGCCTGACCCTGACGCCCGGACCCACGCTTGCTCTCAAGACCACCGGGCCGCTCGCGGGGGACTGTGGCGAGACCGCCGACAATCTCGTGTTCAAGGCCGCGCAATTGCTCGGCGAACGCGTGCCCGACCTCAAGCTCGGCGAATTTACCCTCGATAAGGTGCTGCCGGTCGCAGCCGGAATTGGCGGCGGTTCTGCGGATGCGGCGGCGGCGCTGCGGCTCTTGGCGCGAGCGAATGGTCTTGCCAACGATGACCCGCGCCTGATCGAAGTCGCGACACTCATCGGCGCCGACGTGCCGGTTTGCCTGGCCTCGCGCGCCTGCGACATGACCGGCGTCGGTGAAACGTTGCTGCCGCTGAGCTTGCCGATAATACCCTGTGTGCTGGTCAATCCCCGCGTTCCCGTCGCCACCAGAGATGTGTTTGCGGCGCTGGGCTTGCGAAATGGCGAGCTGTTGGTGGGGTTCGCCGATGTGCTCCAGGCAACGGCCTGGCCGGAAGAAGGCGCATCGATCGAAGACTGGGTGGAATTGCTCGCAGCGAATTCCAACGACCTCGAAGCACCCGCGATGCGCCTTCAGCCTGTGATCGGTGAAGTGCTCGCGGCGCTCAACGCCACCAATGGGGCCTGGCTGGCGCGGATGTCGGGCTCGGGCGCGACCTGCTTTGCGATTTTTGAGAACACCCCGGAGGCGCAGCGCGCGGCACAGAAGATTCAGCTCGATCATCCGCAATGGTGGGTGCATGCGGGCGTGTTGAGCTAACCTGTAGTAGGACGCCGCGCGAGCGCGAGCGATATTCCGAGGCTAGCTATGAAAAGCCCGGAGCCCTGCCTCAAACGCTCAACGAAACGTGGTCTGCGCACGAGATGAGCGCGTGCCGTAGAGGTCATGGCAACCACAATGACGTCAGCGAAAGTGTTGAGCGCCACTGAGATCAGACCCAGAGCCATGAACTGGAGCGCAGGATAACCGGCGGCCGGCTCCAGGAATTGTGGAATGAACGCCAGAAAGAATGCCGCGGTCTTCGGATTCAACGCCTCGACCACGACGCCCTCTCGAAAAGCTCGCTTTGCTCCGATGGGCGCGATCTGCTCAGGTGGCGCATTGCCTGCCTCGCGGAAGGTTCTGATGCCAAGCCAGATCAGATAGAGGGCGCCGACCAGCTTGAGCCCGGTAAAGAGTTGCGCGCTGGCAAGGATGATCGCAGATACGCCAAGGCTTCCCGCAATGACGTGCACAAGTCCACCCAATGCCGTGCCGAAGGTAGAGGCGATGCCGGCTCCCCTGCCTTCTGAAAGCGTTCTCGCTGCCACGAAGAAAATGCCGGGGCCTGGTATCGCGGCAATGATAAGCGCGGCCAGCAGGAACAGCGAGAAGTTCGCGCCACTCATATCAATGCGACCTCGCCAGACAAAACGCCACCACCTGCTCGAGCGCGGTCTTCATCGGGGAAGCGGGAAACAGCGCCAGCGCATCGACCGCCATCGCGCTGTAGTGCTGGGCGCGGTTGAGGGTATCCTCGAGCGCGCGGTGCTTGGTCATCAGGCCGATGGCGTGGTCGAGATCGCCGTCGGCGATCTCGCCCCGCTCCAGCGCGTTGACCCAGAAGGCGCGCTCGCTGTCGTTGCCGCGGCGGAACGCCAGCACCACCGGCAGCGTGATCTTGCCCTCGCGGAAATCGTCGCCGATGTTCTTGCCGAGCTTGGCGGCCTTGCCGCCATAGTCCAGAACATCATCCACCAGCTGGAACGCGATACCCAGATTCATGCCGACCGAGCGGCATGCGGTCTGCTCCGCCTTCGGACGATTGGCGATGACGGGGCCGACCTCGCAGGCCGCCGCGAACAACTCAGCGGTCTTGCCGCGGATCACCGCGAGATATTCGTCTTCGGTGGTGGCGGTATTTTTCGCCGCCGCAAGCTGCATCACTTCGCCTTCGGCGATCGTTGCCGCTGCGGAGGAGAGAATGTCGAGCGCACGCAGCGAGCCGACCTCGACCATCATGCGAAACGCCTGGCCGAGCAGGAAATCGCCGACCAGGACGCTGGCCTCGTTGCCCCACAGCATGCGCGCCGACAGCTTGCCGCGCCGCAATTCGCTTTCGTCGACCACATCGTCATGCAGCAATGTCGCGGTGTGCATGAACTCGACCGAGGCCGCGAGCTTGATATGGCCGTCGCCGGAATAGCCCGCGAGATGCGCCATCGCCAGCGTCAGCATCGGGCGCAGCCGTTTTCCCCCTGAGGAAATCAGGTGGTTGGCGACCTCGGGGATCATGGTGACTTCCGAACCGGTGCGCGCCAGGATGGTGGCGTTGACGCGTTCCATATCGGCGGCGACAAGTCCGACAAGCTGATCTATCGAAGCTGTCGTGTGGCTCTCGAAGGGTACAATAACCGCCACGCTGGTCTCCACATTTGCCCAATTCGGACTATCCTTACGCTATAACAATAGAAAGCGACGGCTAGCGCGGCAAGGGTACGATGCGCTGAAACGTCGCGCACATGCCGCCTCGGGTCGGCAAAGGAGAATAGAAGTTGCGGGAATTGGTTCGGACCAACGATATGGTGCTGGTTTCGGCGATCGGCGCCCTGCTCGATGGCGCCAATATTCATCATCTGGTGCTGGATCAGAACATGAGCATTATCGAAGGCTCGCTCGGAGTCCTGCCGCGCCGGATTCTGATCCATGACGACGATAACCGCCAAGCGCGCCAGCTTCTCAGCGATGCCGGTTTGGCCAACGAACTGCGGCCCGATGACTGATCCCCGAGAATTCACCGAGGATGCATTTCTCGGGGGGCGATTGTGTCTGCGGCAACCAAAATCGGGTCACCGTGCCGGCCACGACGCCATGCTGTTGGCGGCGGCGACCCCGGCGCGTTCGGGCGATCGCGTGGTCGATTTGGGCGCAGGCGTCGGCGCCGCCGGGCTTGCGGTCGCCAAACGCGTGGCCGGTATCGAACTCGTTTTGGTCGAGATCGATGAGGGGCTCGCGGCTCTCGCGCGCGGCAATGCCACCGCCAATGCAATCGCGGCTGATGTCATCATGCTGGACGTTACTTCCGCCGCAGAAGTCTTTGCCGCGGCCGGCCTGCCCCCCGACAGTGTCGATGTCGTCCTGATGAATCCGCCGTTCAATGACCCCGCGCGTCACCGCGCCTCGCCGGACAAGGCTCGTGAGATTGCCCATGTTGCGACGGCTGCAACGCCTGAAAAATGGGTTCGGGCCGCGCGACGAATCCTGAAATCCGGCGGCGCCCTCGCTTTGATCTGGCGCGCCGATGGACTCGTTGAGGTGTTGTCGGCGCTTGGCCGCGGTTTTGGCAGCCTGGAAATTCTGCCTGTCCATGCTGAGGCGAGGGTGCCCGCGATTCGCGTGCTGATTCGCGCGATCAAGGGTGGCAAGGCACCGCTTCAAATTCACGCCGCGCTAATGCTCAATGATGAGTCAGCGCTGCCTAATAAACAGGTGCAGGATGCTCTGGCCGGGAAGGGGGTATTGCCGCTGGCGGTGCCCTGAAGCTGAAGCTAATCGCTTAAGCTTTGAGCAGACCAGCTATTGGGGAAGTGTTTCGGATCGCTGCTCTGGCACCGAAGTGACGCGAATTGCAGCAAAAAGTGCACCCATCAGCAACAGCAGCAGATAGATCTTCATGTTTTTCTCCGCTGCACCATTGCAGCCTTCCGACGAGTACAATGCAAAACACGTTCCATTCGATTCAATGACAGTCGCGTGATAAAAAATAGTTAACTTCGAGGTAATGGTATGACTGAGCAAACGGGCGATCGCTTGGGATGGCCGAGCCTGACCGACAGGATGATGGAATGGATTCCGGCACGTTTGCGCCGTGGAGCCGCTGTCGTGCCTGTGGTGCGGCTGTCCGGCTTGATCGGTGCGGTGACGCCGTTGCGGCCGGGGATGTCGCTGGCCGGTGTCGCCAGGACACTCGAGCGCGCCTTCTCGATGAAGAATGCAAAAGCGGTGGCGCTGGTGATCAATTCGCCCGGCGGTTCGCCGGTGCAGTCGCGCCAAATCTACTTGCGGATCAGGCACCTCGCCGCGGAAAAGAAGTTGCCGGTACTGGTGTTTGTCGAGGATGTCGCCGCATCCGGCGGCTACATGATCGCCTGCGCGGGCGACGAGATTTTCTGCGATCCATCGTCAATCATGGGCTCGATCGGCGTGGTCGGCGGCACCTTCGGATTTCAGGACTTGATCAAAAGGATCGGCGTCGAGCGGCGGCTGTATACGGCGGGCGAGCACAAAGGGATGCTCGATCCATTCCTGCCGGAAAACCCTGACGATGTTACGCGCATCAAGACGATCCAGCGCGAGATCCATGCCCTTTTCATCGCGCTGGTGAAGCAGAGTCGGGGCGCGCGCCTGAAGGCTACGGACGACGTCCTGTTCACCGGAGAATACTGGGCGGGAGAAACATCAGTTTCGCTCGGCCTGGCGGACGCGGTCGGCGATCTGCGCTCGACGCTGCGGGCGCGCTACGGTGACAAGGTGGTGACGCCGGTGGTCGCGCCTTCGACCGGATTGCTGTCGGGCCTTCTGGGCCGCAAATCGGCCGGCGCAGGAACGCTCGCCTCCCTGGACGGGTTTACCGGGCTGCCGGATGAGCTGATTTCGGCGCTCGAGAGCAGGGCAATTTGGGCCAAATTCGGATTCTAAACGCGAATTTAGCCGCGCCATTTGGTCCCGGACAAGGCGATTGCAGGCGAGACCGGCTTGCGCAACAATGGTTCGGGGCGTGACGAATGAACGACAAGGATCGACCGATGCCGCCGCTGATCGCATTTGCGGGCGCCCTGGGTGCGCTGGCCGTGGTTCGTTGGGCCTACCGGACAGCGCTCCGGGTCAACAGGGAATTGGAAGAGGCACGCCTCGCCCGGGTGGCCGAAGCGGCTGCCGAGCCGACCGATATTCCGACGCTGCGGCGGGATCCAACCACCGGCGCCTATCGGCCGGGCTGATCCTGTCGCAGGGCGCAGGCTTGGCCGGCTTGCCTTGATTCCCGCGTCCCTCGCCGATACGGTCCCGCGCGCTTGGCCTGCCCTCAGCGAAGACCTGATCTGACGATGGACTCACTTCCTCCGCACCTGCGCCCGGAACGCTCGTTCCAGGGCCTGATCCTGGCGCTGCAGCGTTATTGGGCGGATTACGGCTGCGTGATCCTGCAGCCCTATGACATGGAGGTCGGCGCGGGCACCTTTCATCCGGCGACGACGCTGCGCGCGCTCGGCCCGAAACCCTGGAACGCGGCCTATGTGCAGCCGTCGCGCCGGCCGAAGGATGGCCGCTACGGCGAAAATCCCAATCGGCTGCAGCACTATTATCAGTTCCAGGTGATCCTGAAGCCGTCGCCGCCGAACCTCCAGGAACTCTATCTGAAATCGCTGGAAGCAATCGGCATCGATTCACGTCTGCACGACATCCGCTTTGTCGAGGACGACTGGGAAAGCCCGACGCTCGGCGCCTGGGGACTGGGCTGGGAATGCTGGTGCGACGGCATGGAAGTGTCGCAGTTCACCTACTTCCAGCAGGTCGCGGGCGTCGAATGCGCGCCGGTTTCCGGCGAACTCACCTATGGCCTCGAGCGGCTTGCAATGTACGTGCAGGGCGTCGACCGCGTCTACGATCTCAATTTTAATGGCCGCGAGGGCGCGGAGCGCGTCAGCTACGGCAACGTATTCTTGCAGGCCGAGCAGGAATATTCGCGGCACAATTTCGAATTCGCCGACACCGATATGCTGTTCAAGCAATTCGCCATGGCGGAAGAAGCCTGCAAGAGATATCTCGATGCCGGATGGAAGGACGTCGAGCGCGAGGCTCATCTGATGGCGCTGCCGGCCTATGACCAGTGCATCAAGGCCAGCCACGTCTTCAATCTGCTCGACGCCCGCGGCGTGATCTCGGTGACCGAGCGGCAGAGCTACATCATGCGCGTGCGCGAGCTGGCAAAGGCCTGCGGCGAAGCCTGGATGAAGACCGAAGCAGGCGGGGCGATTTAATGCCCGAACTTCTCCTCGAACTTTTCTCTGAAGAAATTCCTGCGCGGATGCAGGCGAAGGCGGCGGACGATCTGCGGCGCATGGTGACCGACA
>VAZH01000210.1 GCA_005884465.1 Alphaproteobacteria bacterium
GCGCGTCGTTGATCTCAAGCACCTCGCCTGAAATCGGCGCGTAGACGTCGGATGCCGCCTTGACGGATTCGACCACCGCGGCGGCTTCCGCCTTCTTCAGGTTGCGGCCGACCTTTGGCAGTTCGACGAACACGACATCGCCGAGCTGCGACTGCGCATAATCGGTGATGCCGATGGTGGCGACGTCGCCCTCGATGCGGAGCCATTCGTGGTCGGATGTGAACAGCGTCGTCATGCAAAATCCTCTAGCGTTTGTAGGTATTGGGAACGAAAGGCATCGGCGCGACCCGCAGCGGCAGGCGCTGTCCGCGCAATTCGGCAAACACCAGACCCCCCGGCGCGGCGTGCGACGACGGCAGATAGCCCATCGCCACCGGCGCACTGATGCTGGGTCCGAATCCGCCAGAGGTGACCGCGCCGATCTGCTCCGATGAAGTGCTGTCTGCGAATAACGGCGCGCCTTCGCGCACCGGGGCGCGGCCCTCGGGTTTCAATCCGACGCGGCGGCGCGGCGCGCCGTTCGCAAACTGGGAAAGAATCTTGTCCGCGCCCGGAAAACCGCCGGCCCGCGCGCCGCCGTGGCGGCGGCCCTTCTGGATCGACCATTCCAGCGCGCCTTCGACCGGCGTCGTCCTGCTGTCGATGTCGTGCCCGTAAAGACAAAGCCCGGCCTCGAGCCGCAGGCTGTCGCGCGCGCCAAGGCCGACCGGCAGTACCTGGCTATCAGCCAGCAGCGCGCTGGCGAGCCCCTCGGCCTGTTCCGCCGGAACCGAAATCTCAAAGCCGTCCTCGCCGGTGTAGCCCGAGCGCGAGACGAAGCAATCGATGCCGTCGACGCGGCGCGGACCGGCGTCCATGAAGCGCATCGCGGGCGCGTCCGGGCACAGCTTTGCCAGCACCGATTCCGCTTTCGGTCCCTGCAGCGCGATCAGCGCGCGATCGGCGAGCGGCTCGATCACACATGCGTCCTGCAGGCTGGCGCGCAGATGCGCCTCGTCTTCGGCTTTGCAGGCGGCGTTGACCACCAGAAACAGGTGGCTGCCGAAATTCGCCACCATCAGATCGTCGAGAATGCCGCCTTGGTCGTTGGTGAACTGCGCGTAGCGCTGCCGTCCCGGCGCAACGCCAAGAACGTCCTGCGGCACCAGCCGCTCCAGCGCCAGCGCCGCATCCTCCACCTTGCCGGATTTCGGGTGCAGCGCGATCTGGCCCATATGCGAAACGTCGAACAGGCCGGCGCTGGAGCGGGTATGCAGGTGCTCCCTGAGCACGCCGGCCGTGTATTGCACCGGCATGTCATAGCCCGCGAACGGCACCATCTTGCCGCCGCGCGCGACATGCAGCGCGTGCAAGGGAGTGCGTTTGAGCTGGGATGGCGAGGAAGATTGGTCGTCGCGCGCAAGCATCAGGGGGCCCTCCCGGTTCCCGAGGACTAGCCCTCGAAAACCCATGGAAGCCCCATCTGTCGCTGTGCCTGAGAGTATTATCCCGTCGGCGGACGCGTCCGGGCCTTGGCCCGTTGGCATCTCTTTCCAGATGTTAACAATCACGCGGTCCGTTTGCCTGAGAGTTTCCGGGGCGGTTGCTCCTTCGGCGCCGGCGACTGGCCGATCTCTCCCGACGTGACTATCTCTTATACATAAGAGGAAATCACGGCTCCGCCAAGGCTGTCAACGCAGCGGCAGGAGCTATCAACGGGTCTTACGCGGCCGCGGCAAGCCCCTGATCTCCTGCACACTTTCTGGACAGTGCTGGCACCCGCGTTTAAAAGCGGTGCGCGAGATAGCCCGTCTGCGGCATTATCGTGGATGTTCCGGGCGCGATGGGACCAAAATGAGCGGCGTTAACGAGATCAGGTCGGCATTTCTGAACTATTTTGCCGCGAACGGCCACGAGATCGTGCCGTCGTCGCCGCTGGTGCCGCGCAACGACCCGACGCTGATGTTCACCAATGCCGGCATGGTGCAATTCAAGAACGTCTTTACCGGCGTCGAGAAGCGCACCTACCAGCGCGCCGTCACCTCGCAGAAATGCGTGCGCGCCGGCGGCAAGCACAACGATCTCGATAATGTCGGCTACACCACCCGCCACAACACTTTCTTCGAGATGCTCGGCAATTTTTCGTTCGGCGACTATTTCAAGGACCGCGCCATCGAGCTCGCCTGGAATCTCGTCACAAAAGAATTCGGCCTGCCGAAGGACAAACTGACGGCCACCGTCTATGTCGACGACGACGAGGCCTTCAATCTCTGGAAAAAGATCGCGGGGCTCCCGGAGTCCCGCATCATCCGCATCGCGGGCTCCGATAATTTCTGGCAGATGGGCGACACCGGACCCTGCGGTCCGTGTTCGGAGATTTTCTACGATCACGGCGACAAGATCTGGGGCGGACCTCCGGGTTCGCCGGAAGCGGATGGCGACCGCTTTGTCGAGATCTGGAATCTGGTGTTCATGCAGTTCGAGCAGCTCGAGGGCGGCGCGCGCAACAATTTGCCGAAGCCGTCGATCGACACCGGCATGGGGCTGGAGCGCATCGCCGCGGTGCTGCAGGGCAAGCACGACAGTTACGAGATCGACCTCTTCGTCGCCCTGATCCGCGCCATTGCCGAATTGACCGGCGCCGATCCGCATGGCGAGCAGAAGGCCTCGTTGCGCGTGATCGCCGATCATCTGCGCGCGACCTCGTTCCTGATTGCCGACGGCGTATTGCCGTCGAACGAAGGCCGCGGCTATGTGCTGCGCCGGATCATGCGCCGCGCGATGCGCCATGCCCAATTGCTCGGCGCCAAAGAGCCGCTGATGCACCGTCTGGTGTGGGCATTGGTGCGCGAGATGGGGCAGGCCTATCCCGAACTTGTGCGCGCCGAAAACCTGATCGAGGAAACGCTGCGGCTGGAAGAGACGCGCTTCCGCAAGACGCTGGAGCGTGGGCTGTCCATTCTCGACGAGAAGAGCAGCGGCCTGAAAAAGGGCGACATGTTCGACGGCGACACCGCGTTTACGCTGTACGACACCTATGGCTTTCCGCTCGACCTCACCCAGGATGCGCTGCGCAATCGCGGCATCGGTGTTGACGTTGCATCCTTTACCGATGCCATGGACCGCCAGCGCGCGAAAGCGCGCGCGGCATGGGCCGGCTCCGGCGATGCCGCCAGCGAGACCATGTGGTTTCCGCTGCGCGAAAAGCTCGGCCCCACCGAATTTTTGGGCTACGAGACCGAGACCGCCGAGGGCGTGGTCGGTGCGCTGGTCAGGGACAGCAACGAGGTCGAGAACCTGAAGGCCGGCGAGAGCGGCGCCATCGTGCTGAACCAGACGCCGTTTTATGCGGAGTCCGGCGGCCAGGTCGGGGATACCGGCATGATGACCGGCGAGGGCGTGCGGTTTCGCGTCACCGATACCCAGAAAAAGGCCGGTGATCTCTTCGTGCATCTCGGCACCGTCGAGCAGGGCACGGTGAAGCCGGGCACCGCGCTGTTATTGGAAGTCGATCATGCCAGGCGCAGCTCGGTCCGCGCCAATCACTCCGCGACGCATCTGCTGCACGAGGCCTTGCGGCAGGTGCTCGGCGATCACATCGCCCAGCGCGGCTCGCTGGTGGCGCCGGACCGGCTGCGCTTCGACTTCGTGCATCCGAAGCCGATCACGGCCGACGAGTTGAGCCGCATCGAGGATATCGCCAACGACGTGGTGCTCGAGAATGACGAGGTCACCACGCGGCTGATGGCGGTGGATGACGCCCGCGAAGCCGGGGCGCGTGCTCTGTTCGGCGAAAAATATGGCGACGAGGTGCGCGTGGTATCGATGGGCAAGGGCGCGCGCGAGCAGGGCAGCAACGCGCTCGGCTGGTCGGTGGAGCTGTGCGGCGGCACTCACGTTCGCCGCACCGGCGATATCGGCCTGATCTCGGTGACGAGCGAAAGCGCGGTTGCCGCAGGCGTTCGCCGCATCGAGGCGTTGACCGGGCGGCATGCGCGAAAGCACGCCAACGATACCATGGCGCTGGCAAAAACCGCGGCGATGGAGCTGCGCACTTCGCTGGAGGAGATGCCGGCGCGCATCGCCTCCCTGATGGAAGAGCGCAAGAAGCTCGAGCGCGATCTGTCGGATGCGCGCAAGAAGCTGGCGATGGGCGGCGGCGCCTCCGTTGCCGCCGGATCGGCGGCGGCTGCCAGCGGCGTACGCGAGGTCGGAAACGTCAAGCTGATGGCGCGCTCGGTTGAAAACATCGAGATGAAGGACCTCAAGAGCCTCGCCGATGATGGCAAGAAGCAGCTCGGCTCCGGCGTCGTCGCCATCGTCGGCGTCACCGGAGACGGCAAGGCCGGGGTGGTCGTCGGTGTGACCAGCGATCTCACTTCGCGCTTCAATGCCGTCGATCTGGCGCGCGTGGCCTCGCAAGTGCTCGGCGGCAAGGGCGGCGGCGGCCGGCCCGACATGGCGCAGGCCGGCGGGCCCGATGGCGCCAAGGCAGGGGCTGCGCTCTCGGCCATCGAAAAAGCGATGGCCAGCGCCTAGCGCGCAGAATTTGGATTTCCCAAGCGTTGGCGGCTTTACTGTCGGGGAATTTCAAATCCGGAGCCCATTAAAGTCTATACTTGTAGTGTCCCTTTGATTCCGAAGTTCGCATCAGAGGGTACCGAGGGGACAAGCGAACTTCGTAAATCGGGACACTACTGCGGTGACGATCGCCCGGCGCAGAAGGCGGCTGAACGACCCCAATTTGCGGGATCGCCTCTACGAACTGCTTGAACACGATCAGCTGCCTTATTCGATCGGCTCACGCTTCGCCCAGTTGATCGTCTGCATCATCATCATCGACGTGCTGGCGATGGTGCTGGCGTCGGTGCCGGAGTTCGACGTGCATTTCGGGACGCTGTTCACCGCCGTCAAGGTCGGCGCGGCGATGGTGTTTGCGCTGGAATACGCGGCACGGCTCTGGAGCGCGACCGGCCACTCGCCGCGGAAACTGTCGCCGTTACAGGACCGCATCGAATATGCCCTCTCAAGCCTCGGCATCATCGATCTCCTGGCATTTTTGCCGGCGGCGATCGCGCTGATCGCAGGCCAGCGCTCGCTGCTGGTGCTGTCCGGTGTGCTGCCGTTTTTCAAGCTGGTTCGTTATTCGCCTGCGATGCGTTCGCTGCTCGCCGCCTTTCATGCCGAGCGGCGAACCCTGGTCGGCTGCCTGGTGATCCTGACCGGCGCGGTGCTGGTGTTCGCCTCGCTGCTTTATGCCATCGAGCGTGACGTTCAGCCCGAAAAGTTCGGCACCATTCCGGCGGCGATGTGGTGGGCGATCGTGACGCTGGGCACGGTCGGCTATGGCGACGTCGTTCCGGTTACGGCATTGGGCAAGGTGGTGTCGGTGTTCACCATCGTCGGCGGCTTAACCATGATTGCGTTGCCGGTGGCGATCATCTCGACCGCGTTTGCCGACGAGGTCCGGCGGCGCGATTTCGTCGTCACCTGGGGAATGCTGGCGCGGGTGCCGCTGTTCTCGCATCTGAGCGCCGCTGAAATTGCCGACATCATGCGGCTGTTGCGGGCCCGGACCATCGAGGCGGGCGAAGTTCTGGTACGGCGCGGCGACCCCGCGTCTTCAATGTATTTCATCACCGCGGGCGAGGTCGAGATCGAATTGCCGAACCAGCGGGTCCAGCTCTCGGATGGCACGTTCTTCGGAGAAATCGCGCTGCTGCACCGTACCAAGCGCAGCGGCACGGTGACGGCAACCCGCAAGACCAAGCTGCTCGCGCTCGATGCCCAGGATTTCCACGCGCTGATTGAACCGCGCATGTGCAAAAGACCGCGAAGGCGCGGCTTGCCGATACCGCGGCGGTGCAGAGGGGCGATATCGCCGCCGGTGAAATCGCGCAGGCGGCGCAGGACGGCGGCGAAGAGGTCTGACGCCGTCATTCCGGGATGGTCCGTTAGCACCAGACCGCAGATGTGCAATTGCGCGTCGGGGAATCTCGAGATTCCGGGTTCGATGCGGAGCCCGTCATCGGGCCGCGCTTTGCGCGGACCCGTTGGCATCGCCCCGGAATGACGGAGGCTGGAATGCTTCGCCGCTTCGCTCCTCGTGGGATTCAATTTATGTGTCGTCCCGACCGCGCCTTGCTTGCGCCACAACCCGCGCCGGATTGTGGCTTCGGACGGTCCGA
>VAZH01000211.1 GCA_005884465.1 Alphaproteobacteria bacterium
CTTCTTTCTCGGCTTGCAGATGGACTACGATCTGATGCAGCGGCGGCGCGAAATCGATCGGGACCTGAAAAGCATCCGTCCGCGTGCGGCATGACTGGGAATGCCACCGTCAAACAGCGATGTTATAAGAACCCATGTCCAAGCCCGGTCCGATCACGGCAAAACCGCTTTCCGTCCTCCTCAGCGACGTATTTTCCGACGCTTACGCCAAGCAGGGGTTTGCCGCGCGCGAATTGGTCACGCGCTGGGCGGAGATCGCCGGTCCGGAAATATCAGCCCATTCCGAGCCCGTTAAAATCCAGTGGCCGCGGCCGGTGGAGGGACAGCCGCAGGAACCGGCCACGCTGGTGTTGCGCGTGGAGGGTCCGATGGCGCTGGAAATACAGCACGCCTCGGACGCTATCCTGGAGCGCGTCAACCGCTTCTTCGGCTGGAGCGCGGTGGGACGGCTGGCGCTTCGTCAGGCACCGCTGTCGCGCCGGAATTTGCCTACCGCCCCCCGCGCGCCGGACCCCAAATCGGTTGCGAAAGTCGCGGAAACCCTGTCATCGGTCGAAGACGAGGAACTGCGGGCCGCGTTGGCGCGTCTCGGCGCCTCGATCAAGCGAAATTGAGCCTGCCGCCGGGCCCGGGAATTGCCGCCTGCCATTGCCTCAATTGTCGTTTCAAGCTAGCGAACACACATCTTTGGTTCTTCGGGCGTGAATGCGCCGACACGGGAGCAAACCGTTGATCATCACGCGCCGCGCCTTCACCTTTGCCCTGTCACTGACCGGACTTGCCGCTCTCGCCGGCTTCTCGCCGCTGCGCCTGATCGCAGAGGCGATGGCGCAAAGTGCGTCTGATGTGGCAAAACCGCAATCGCTCCCCGACATGGCGCTCGGTCCCGCCAACGCCTCCGTGACCATCACCGAATACGCGTCGATGACCTGCCCGCATTGCGCGGCCTTCAATGAGAACGTGTTCCCGAAAATCAAGTCGGAATATATCGACACCGGCAAGGTGCGTTACGTGTTCCGCGAGTTCCCGCTCGACATCAAGGCGGCGGCGGGCTCGATGCTGGCGCGCTGCATCGCCAAGGAAGATGCCGGGAAATATTTCGCCGTCATCGACATGCTGTTCAAGCAGCAGAACGATTGGGTGACGAAGAACACCACCGAAACGCTGACCCGGATCGGCAAGCAGGCCGGCCTCAGCCAGCAAGCGGTCGAGGATTGCCTTAAAGATCAGGCGCTGCTCGACAAGATCGCCGCCGACCAGAAGTTCGCGAACGAGGTCTTGAAGGTGGGCTCGACGCCGACCTTTTTCATCAACGGCGAGATGATCAGGGGCGAGACCTCGTTTGAGGAATTCGACAAGAGGATCAAATCGCTGCTGAAGAGCTGATTCTTGCGCCGGGGCGGAACCGGGATCACCTGCCGCCCCTAACCCACGCAAAAGCCTTGGGAAAAGCCCCTGCGGCGGTTGCCCTCCGGCCCCGGCCTCGCCATTGTCGCCTGCCATGAGCCGCAGCAAGCGACTCGCCCACACACCGACATTGCCTTCTATGGTATTGTCCCGGCAGGGAGATTCGCGCCCTGCCAACAGAGAATCGTGTCCATGAAACTGACCCGCCTTCGCCTCCACGGTTTCAAGTCGTTCGTTGAACCTACCGACTTCATGATCGAACCCGGTTTGACCGGCGTGGTCGGGCCGAACGGCTGCGGCAAATCGAACCTGGTCGAGGCGTTGCGCTGGGCGATGGGAGAGACCTCGCACAAGTCGCTGCGCGCCGCCGACATGGACGCCGTGATCTTTGCCGGCTCCGGCAACCGTCCGTCGCGCAACCACGCCGAAGTGGTGATGACGATCGACAATTCCGACCGCTCCGCGCCGGCGGCCCTGAACGACCGGGAGATCCTGGAAATCTCGCGCCGGATCGAGCGCGAAGCGGGCTCGGTCTATCGGATCAATGGCCGTGACGTGCGCGCCCGCGACGTGCAGATCCTGTTCGCCGACGCCGCCACCGGCGCGCGTTCGCCGGCGCTGGTGCACCAAGGCAAAATCGGCGAGATCATTCAGGCCAAGCCCGAACAGCGCCGCCGCGTGCTGGAAGATGCCGCAGGCGTCGCCGGGCTTCATGCCCGCCGCCACGAGGCCGAATTGCGCCTCAAGGCCGCGGAAACCAACCTCACCCGCGTCGAGGATGTGATCGGGCAACTGGCCGGACAGATCGACGGCCTGAAGAAGCAGGCGCGGCAGGCGATCCGCTACCGCGAAGTCGCGGCCAAGGTGCGCAAGGCCGAGGCCATGCTGTTTCACCTGCGCTGGCTGGAAGCCAATTCCGACGTGGCGGAAACCGCCCATGTCCACGACCTCGGCGTCCGCGACATGGCCGAACGCACCCGCGAACAGGCCGAGGCGGCCCGGATCCAGGCGGTGCGCGCCTCCGAACTGCCGGCGCTGCGCGAGGCCGAGGCCCGCGCCGCGGCCGGACTGCAGCGGCTCACCATTGCGCGCGAAACGCTCGACCGCGAGGAAGAGCGCGCCAAGGAGCGCGTCGCGGAGCTCGATCGCCGGCTGACGCAGTTTGCGGCCGATATCGCGCGCGAGCAGCAGCAGACCTCCGACGCCGAAGTGGCGCTGCAGCGGCTCGATGCCGAAGACTCCGAATTGAAAGACGAGATCAAGACCCGCGTCGAAAAGCGCAGCGGCGTCGATCAGCGCGTGTCCGAGGCCGAAACGACATTGGCCGCAGCCGAGCGCCTGTTCGCTGAGCTGACCACGGTCCTTGCCGACCTCACCGCCAAACGCCACCAGCTCGACGAAAGCGTGCGCAGCCACCGCGACCGGCTGGCGCGGCTCGATTCCGACATCGCCAATGTCGGCAGCGAAGAGCAGAAGCTGGCGCAGGAAACCAGCGGATTGGGCGACCTCTCGGTACTCGCCGCGGCCGTGGAAACCGCGCAGCAGAGTCTTACGCAGTCCGAAGCCGCGGCGCAGATGAGCGAGGCCGCTCACGCCGCCGCGCGGCAAAAGCTGGAAGGCGCCCGCGCGCCGCTCAACGAGGCCGACAAGCGCGTGCAGCGGCTCGAGACCGAAGCGCGCACAATCTCAAAGCTCGTCAACGGCGAGACCAAGAACCTGTGGCCGCCGATCATCGATGGCGTCACCGTCGCCAAGGGATATGAGAAGGCGCTTGGCGCGGCATTGGGCGATGATCTCGATGCCCCGGTCGACCCGTCGGCGCCGATGCGCTGGACCAATGCCGGCGTGACCGAGGGCGACCCTGCCCTGCCCGATGGGGTCGAGGCACTCGCCACCCATGTCGATGCGCCCACCGAGCTGGCGCGCCGTCTCGCGCAGATCGGCGTCGTCGCCAAAGAGCGCGGCGCCTCTCTGGTGTCGCAGCTCAAGACCGGTCAGCGGCTGGTGTCGCTGGAAGGCGACGTCTGGCGCTGGGATGGTTTTGTCGCCGCCGCCCACGCCCCGACCGGTGCGGCGCGGCGTCTCGCCGAGCGCGCCCGCCTCGTTGACATCGAAAACGAGCTTGAGCAGGCCCGCATCGATGCTGCCGCCAAGCGTCAGGCCCTGGAAATCGCCGAAACCGAGCTGAAGGCCGCATCCGCTTCCGAAGCTGCCGCGCGCGATGCCTGGCGCGCCGCGCAACGCGAAGCCGACGCCGCGCGTGAACGCCACGCTAATGCCGAGCGCGAGATCAATCGCCACGCCGCGCGCAAGTCGGCGCTGGCCGAAGCCCATAGCCGCCTCAACGCCGACCGCGCCGAGGCCCACAGCGCGCATGAAAGCGCCATGGCGGCGCTGGTCGAATTGCCGCCGAGCCTCGACACTGAAACGAGGCTCGCCGCCGTTCGCACCGACATCGACGGCCATCGCCGCCTCGCAGCCCAGGTGCGGGCCGAAGCGCAGGCGCTGGCGCGCGAGGCCGAACTCGCCGACCGCCGGCTGCAGGCCATTTTGGCCGAGCGCAGCGAATGGCAAAACCGCAAGGAGAGCGCGGCATCGCAAATCGCCACCATCGAAGCGCGCGTCGCCGAGGTCAAAGCCGAGCGCGCCGAACTCGACAATGCGCCCGCAATATTCGCGGAAAAGCGCCGCGCCCTGATCGGCGAAATCGAAGCGGCCGAAAACGCCCGCCGCGTTGCCGCCGATGCGCTTGCATCAGCCGAAAACGTGATGGCGGAAACCGATCGGGCCGCGAAAATTTCACTCGAAGCGCTCTCGAGCGCCCGCGAAGCTTGTGCCCGCGCCGAAGAACGCATGGATGGCGCCAGGCGCCGCCTCGCCGACATCGAGCGCGAAATCCACGACATGCTGGAAGTCGCGCCGCAAGGCGTGGCCGGCCTGGCCGAAATCAAGCCGGGCGCGCAATTGCCGCCGCTTCAGGAGATCGAGGAAAATCTCGAAAAGCTGCGGCGCGACCGCGAGCGGCTCGGCGCGGTCAATCTGCGCGCCGAGGAAGAGTTGCGCGAGGTCGAAGCCCAGCACACGTCGCTCACCACCGAACGCGACGATCTGGTGGAAGCCATCAAGCGGTTGCGCCAGGGCATCCAGAGCCTCAATCGCGAGGCGCGCGAGCGGCTATTGACCTCGTTTGAGGTCGTCAACGGCCATTTCAAGCGGCTGTTCGTGGAATTGTTCGGCGGCGGGGAAGCGGCGCTGCATCTGATCGAGAGCGACGATCCGCTCGAGGCCGGGCTCGAGATCATCGCCAAGCCGCCCGGCAAGAAGCCACAGACGCTATCGCTCTTGTCAGGCGGCGAGCAGGCGCTGACCGCGCTGGCGCTGATTTTTGCCGTGTTCCTGACCAACCCGTCGCCGATCTGCGTGCTGGACGAAGTCGACGCGCCGCTCGACGATCACAATGTGGAGCGCTTCTGCACCCTGCTGCACGAGATGACGGCTGCGACCGAAACGCGCTTCATCATCATCACCCACAACCCGATCACGATGGCGCGGATGAATAGGCTGTTCGGCGTCACCATGGCCGAGCGCGGCGTGTCGCAACTGGTCTCGGTCGATCTCGAAGACGCGGTGAAGATTCTCGATCAGAACGTGGCGTGATGTTACGCCCTCGTCATCACAATCGTTGACGTCATCATCCGCGAAGGCGGATGATCCAGTACGCCGCCCGATCGGTGTGACACTCGATGCTCACGGAATACTGGATGCCCCGCTTTCGCGGGG
>VAZH01000200.1 GCA_005884465.1 Alphaproteobacteria bacterium
TTCCCTCCACGCTGGCCTATTTGTTCTTCAACCGCGGCATCGCGCTGATCGGGCCGAACCGCGCCGCGCCGTTCTTTCATCTGGTGCCGGTTTTCGGCTCGGCGATGGCGATCCTGCTGCTCGGCGAGCAGCCGCGGCTGTTTCATCTCGTTGGCTATGTGCTGGTGCTGGCGGGCGTGGTGATCGCGTCGCGGCCGGCATCGGCGGCGGTGTAGGTCCACGTGTCCCGGACGCGGTGCAGCACTGTTGCGCTGCTCCGCAGAGCCGGGACCCACTCTTACGCAAACGAGATGGACCCCGGACCAGCAGCGCACCACGCCGCAAGCGCGGCGCGCTGCGCAGCATCCGGGGAACGTTGCGGCGCTCAATCGGCTTCCGCTTTGCCCTCGGGCAGGCTAGCCTGTGCAGGCTAAGAAACCGATCAAGAAGCCTCACGGGGAACGGAAACAGAATGATTTCGCTGACACAACGTTTGCGGGCGGCCGCGGTATTCGCACTGGTTTCCGCGGGACTTGTTTCCGCCGCTTCGGCGCAAACGGCCTATCCGAACCGAACCATCACGCTGGTGTTGCCGTTCGCGGCCGGTAGCGGCACCGACACCACGACGCGGATCATTTCGCAGCACCTGGGTGCGGCGCTCGGCGTCGGGATCGTCATCGACAACAAGCCCGGCGCCAACGGCATGATCGCCGCGACCTATGTCGCGCGCGCCGCCCCCGACGGCTACACGCTGTTCGTCACCACCAACACCACGCACTCCGCCAACCCGTTCCTGCTCAAGACCCTGACCTATGACCCGGTCAAGGATTTCACGCCGATCGCGCGCACCGGCGATCTTCCGTTCATGCTGGTGGTCAATCCCGACCTGCCGGCCAAAAGCGTCGCGGAGCTGGTCGCCTATGGCAAAGCCAACCCGGGCAAGCTGACCTACGCCAGCGGCAGTTCATCCAGCATCGTGTCCGGCGCGACATTCGCGCACAATGCCGGCATCGACATGCTGCACGTACCCTACAAGAGCTCGCCTCCCGCGCTGAACGACGTGATCGGCGGCCGCATCTCGATGATATTCATCGACGTGCTCACCGGCCTGCCGCACGTCAAGGGCAACGCATTGCGCGCGCTCGCCGTCACCACCAAGGAAAGATCGCCGCTGCTGCCTGAATTGCCGTCGATGCAGGAGGCCGGCGTGCCGGATTTCGATATCACGTCCTGGCAAGGCTACTTCGCGCCGGCGAATACGCCGAAGGAAATCGTCACGCGCCTCAACGCCGAAATCCGCAAGATCGTCGAAAAGCCCGAGATCAAGGCGCAGCTCGCAACGCTCGGCATGGACGCGTTTTCAGGCACGCCGGAACAGCTCGGCACGTTCGTGAACGAGCAGCTGGTGTTGTGGGAGAGATTGATCAAAAACGCTGGAATCGAGAAGCAGTGACGATAACATCGCGACCTGTCCAACACCGAAAATCAATCGGGAGATGAAATGTCGAAGTTCAGAATTGTGACGCCGAAGGGCGCGAGCTTTACGGTGGCCGGCGGCGGTTACGGCTTTGAGAAGGAAGCGCTCGATCCGATCGGCGCCGAGATCGTCGAGGCGCCGGCCAACGAAAGAGAATTCATCGCCGCGGCCCGCAACGCCGATGCCATCTACGCCAAGGGCATGCCGATCACCAAGACCATCATCGATGCCTTGGAAAACTGCAAGGTCATCACCCTCGGCAGCGTCGGCGTCGACAGCGTCGACGTCAAGGCCGCCACCGCGCGCGGCATTCCCGTCACCAACATTCCCGACACCTTCATCGAGGAAGTCGCCGATCACGCCATGATGCTGTTGCTGGCAGGCTTTCGCCGGCTGGTCGCCCAGGACAAAATGGTCCGGGAGGGCCGCTGGTCGGAGGGCCGTCCGGCGCTGCTCAAGATTCCACGGTTGATGGGGCAGACGCTGGGCTTCATCTCGTTCGGGCGGGTGGCGCGCGCCGTCGCAAAGCGCGCGGCGCCGTTCGGGCTGCGGATGATGGCCTACGATCCGTTTATTCAGGAGACGCTGATTTCCGAGCACGGCGTGATACCGGCAACTCTGTCCGAAGTGCTCTCGCAATCGGATTTCGTGTCGATGCATGCGCCGGCGCGCCCCGAGGTCCATCACATGCTCGGCGAAAAGCATTTCAGGCAAATGAAGCCGAGCGCCGTTTTCATCAATACCGGGCGCGGTGCGACGGTGGACGAGGAAGCGCTGATCAAGGCGCTGCAAGAGGGCTGGATCGCGCACGCCGCCCTTGACGTATTGGAGAAGGAGCCGCCTTCGCACAACAATCCGATGCTGGGCATGGACAACGTCACGCTGACGGCCCATGTCGCTTCGGCCTCGGCCCGCTTCGATGAGGCGCGCAAGCGCCGCGTCGGCTACGAATTGTCGCTGGTTCTATCCGGCCTGTGGCCGGTCAGCTGCGTCAATCCGTCGGTGCTGCAAAACACCTTGCTGCGGCGCTGGCAACCCGTCAGCATGGACCGCGGCCCGAACAGCTAGGCAATGGCATGTTCGCCAAGCACGACTTCTGCGCCGTTAGCGCAGATGACAGCCTTCTCCACTTGTCATCGCCCGGCTCGACCGGGCGATCCAGTATTCCGCGCCGGGCATTTCGCGCGCAATGAGCGACACGGATTACTGGATGCCCCGCTTGAAGCGGGGCATGACAGCGGGGCCCCTCATGGCTTGCGCGTGCGATAATCGCCGAACGTGGTGTCGCGCTGATCGAGCTGCTGCTTGACGCTTGAGCCGTCGCGCCGGAACGTCGACATGTAGGCGCGGCTGGCCTCGGTCGTGAACGCCAGCGCCTGGATCTCGGTGCCGGCGCGCATCGCCGCACGGGCGCCCATGATCTCCATCGCGCGATGCACCGAACGCTTGTTGAGCTGCTGCAATTCCACCGGAACCTTGGCGGCGCGTTCGGCAAAATCCAGCGTGCGCTGCTCGAGCTCATGGAGCGGAAACGAACGCGTCGCAAAACCCCACTCCGCGGCCTCGCATCCGGACATGGCGTCACCGGTCAGCATCAATTCCATGGCGCGGCGCATGCCGACCAGCCACGGATGATACTGCATGTCCGGCGGGCTCATCAGCCGCACCGGCGGATAACCGATCTGGGCATCGTCGGCGACGTAGACGACATCGCAGGCGGTCGCGAGTTCGGTCCCGCCGGCAAGACAATAGCCGTGCACCTGCGCGACCACCGGTTTTGCCAGATCCCAGATCGAGAACCAGCCTTCAACGACATGCCGGGACCATTGAACTGGCCCCGAAGCCGAGTGATAGGGCTGATCGACCGAATTGTTCGATGACAGGTCATAGCCCGCGGAAAAGCACGGACCGGCGCCACGCAGAACCGTGATCGAGATTTCCGGATCGCGATCGGCCGCCTCCAGCACCTCGAATATTTCGGCCCGCAGCCGGTTGTTTAGCGCATTGCGCTTTTCCGGCCGATTGAGCGTGATGCGCCGAACCCGCGGCCTTGGATCATCGACGAGAATGTGTTGATACGACATCGCTGGTTCCTCCCGATCTCTGGGCCCTGTTATGCGGTCCTCCGCATCTTTCATGCCCGAGATCGGAGAGGATGTCATTGGTCGCGAAAAATCGATCAGCCGGACGGAATCATGATGACGCCCTTGTCCTTGGGCCAGCGCACGCGCCAGCCGAACGCAATATCCCTGACTTCGCCAGGTTTCGCCTCGAATGCCCACTCCAGCACCCCGCGCCTGTCGCGCACATTGGTTGCGGTCGGAGGCGTCGCCGATGCCAACATCTCGACCTGAATGTCCTCGTTTTCGCTGACCGGCAACTGGTCCTCGATTGCGATC
>VAZH01000201.1 GCA_005884465.1 Alphaproteobacteria bacterium
TCGACGGGCTCAACCTCGACGTCAAGCGCGGTGAAATCCTGGGATTCGTCGGCCCGTCGGGCGCCGGCAAATCGGTGCTGACGCGGACCATCATCGGCCTGGTGCCGAAGATTGCCGGCCGTATCGAGGTGTTCGGCGTCGATCTTGACGCGGCGAGTGCCGCCGGGCGCCGCGCCGTCGAGCGCCGCTGGGGCATCCTGTTTCAGCAGGGCGCGCTGTTCTCGTCGCTCACGGTGCGCCAGAACATCCAGTTTCCAGTGCGCGAATATCTCAAGGTCTCGCAGCGGCTGCTCGACGAGATCATGGTGGCCAAGCTCGGCATGGTGGGCCTGCGGCCCGAGGTCGCCGACCGCTATCCGTCCGAACTCTCCGGCGGCATGATCAAGCGCGTAGCGCTGGCGCGCGCGCTCGCGCTCGATCCCGAACTGGTGTTCCTGGACGAGCCGACCTCCGGCCTCGATCCGATCGGCGCCGGAGACTTCGACGAGCTGGTGCGCACCCTGCAGCGCACTTTGGGCCTGACGGTTTTCATGGTAACCCATGATCTCGACAGCCTTTATACGGCCTGCGACCGCATCGCGGTTTTAGGGAACGGTAAGATCATTGCAGCAGGATCGATCGCCGACATGCAGGCCTCGCAGCATCCCTGGCTGAGGCAATATTTTCACGGCAAGCGCGCCCGCGCGGTCATGGGCTAGAGAGCATGATCACGAAGTGCGCACCGGTTTTTGATGAGATCATGCTCAAACAAGCGATAAACGACGGGTCTGATCAGCGAAGCTGAACAGACCCAGGTTCCGGAGTACCTTGAGTTATGGAAACGCGGGCGAATTACGTCCTGATCGGGGCCTTCACGCTGGCGGTGATCGCCGCCGCGTTCGGCTTCGTGCTGTGGTTTCAGAGCCTGCACACCACCAAGCAGCGCAGCCCGATCCGCATCGTGTTCGAAGGCCCGGCGTCCGGCCTGCGCAATGGCGGCAGCGTCAACTTTAACGGTATTCGGATAGGGGAAGTTGTGTCGGTGAAGCTCGACAACCCGCGGCGCGTGGTCGCACTGGCGATGGTCGAGAACAACGCCCCGATCCGCAAGGACACGCTCGTCGGCCTCGAATTCCAGGGGCTGACCGGCGTTGCGGCGATCTCGCTGAAGGGCGGCGAGGAAAATGCGGCCGCCGTGCCGCTCGACGAGGACGGCGTGCCGATGCTGACCGCCGATCCGGGCGCGCTGCAGGACGTGACGGAGTCCATTCGCGCCACGCTGCAGAACGTCAACCGGATTGTCGCCGACAACCAGGAATCGGTGAAGAACTCGCTGCGGAATCTTGAGACCTTCACGGCCGCGCTCGCGCGCAATTCCGAGAAGATCGACAATGTCATGCTCCGGGTCGATGGCGTGATGGGCAAGGCCGACAGCCTGATGCTCGGGCTCAACACGATCGCGGGCGGCGCCGCCGGCGGCGAATTGAATCTAATGGTGAAGTCGATCCGCGAACTCGCCGAGGACTTCGACAAGCGGTCCGGCGCGCTGATTTCAGACGGCCGCCGCACGCTCGGCGACATCAGCCGCGCCGTGAACAATTTCGATCGAAACCCGAGCCGGGTGATATTCGGCGGCAGCAACAACGCCGCGCCGGCGGCGGAAGCGGCCAAGCCAGCGGCCGCGGCGAACGCAGCCAGGCCAGCACCGAGCGGGCAGAAGCGGCAATAGCGATTATCGGCTCCGTTTCGTTTCGCCGATAACATTCATTCAAGCCATCATTGTCCGCCGGCGAGCAGTTTTACGAGCCGGTACAGGTACTCGTTGCCTGTGAAGAACGACTCGACGAGAACCCGCTCGTCGCGGCCATGGGCGCGCGATTCACCGATGTCGTTTGCCAGCCCTGAATGTCCGTAGGTCGGGATGCCGGCGTTGCGAAGGTAGCTGCCGTCGGTCGCGCCGGTGCTCATGGTCGGCAGCACCACTGCGCCGGGAAAAAATTCGGCCGACAATTGCGTGATCGGTCCGATGATCCCCTCGCTCAGCGCCGAAGGCGCACTGAGCGTCGCTTGGTCTATCTGCTTAACCGCAATCTGATCGTCGGCAAGCACGCGCTCAAGCGTGGTTTTCACGCCATCGACGGGCTCGCCGGGCATGATCCGGCAATTGACCTTGGCGCTCGCAAGCTGCGGCAACGCGTTGATCGCATTGCCGCCGTCGAGCATGGTCGCGACGCAGGTCGTACGCAATTGTGCGTTATAGAACGAGTTGGCGCTCAGGCGGGCAGCCGCCGCTGCAGCAGAATCGGATTCGCCCGATAACACGGCCCGCAAATCCTCAGCGGCCCAACCGCCTTCCATCTGCGCGGTGCGTTCAAAAAAGGCGCGGGTGGTCTCGTTCAGGTTCACCGGAAAGCTGAAGGTTGAAAGACGGGTCAATCCCGCGGCCAGGCGATAGATCGCATTGTCCTTGACGGGAAGCGAGCTGTGACCGCCTTTGTTTTTGACGGTCAACTCGTAGCTCACCGAGACTTTTTCGCTGGTCTGGACAGAGTTGCGGATTGCTTTGCCGCCCCTCAGCCCGACACCGCCGCCCTCATTCAGGGCGAATTCGGCATCGACCAGGTCGCGGTGGTTTTTCAACAACCACTGGATCCCCAATGCATCCTTGTCGAGAATTTCTTCATCGGTCTCCAGCGCCACGATGATGTCGCGGTCGGGCTTGTAGCCCTCCTGTCGGTAGCGGATGAGATTGGCGATGAAGGCCGCCGCCATGTATTTGTCATCGCCGCTGCCACGGGCATAAAAATAGCCGTCCTGCTCGATCAGCTTGAACGGATCGGTCGACCAGTCCTCGCGGCTGGCGGGAACCACGTCGATATGAGCGACCAGCAGGATCGGTTTGCGCGCGCCGGTGCCCCTGAGGCGCGCGACGAGATTGCCCTTACGCGGCGCCGGCGAGAAGGCGTGAACGTCGGCTTCGGGGAAGCCGCCAGTACGCAGCCGCGCCGCCATGGCTTCGGCCGCCTGGGCGGTGTCGCCCGTTGCTGTCACCGTGTTGATCTCGATGAGTTCCTTGTAGATGTCGAAGGCGCGCTGCTGGTTGACGTTCAGGCCTTCAGCCGCGAGCGGCGTCCATGTGGCCGCCGACATTAGTATTGCCGCGCAAAGCGAAACAGGACGAGGCCACCCCTTGAAACCTGAACCGGAAATTCGACGCATCTGATCCATCCTTCAAAATCGACCTGACGTTACTTCGAGTCCTTGGCGGCGACGACTTCGATCTCAACCAGGAAGCCTGGATTTGCAAGCGCCGCAATGCCAACGACAGAGCGGGCCGGAAGGTTTGGTTGGGTGCCGCCGAAGAATTGGGTGTAGCCTTCCATGAAGGCCTTGAAGTCCATCGGCGCGCGGGCGTCGTGCACCAGAAACACCTGCATCTTGACGACATCGGCCATGCCGAGACCCTGTCCTTCGAGAATCTGCTTGATCTTGTTGAGCACCCCGACCGTCTGGGTTTTGGTGTCACCATAGGCCTGCGGACTGGACGGGTCGGCATCCCTGCTAATCACGGGCGGTACCTGACCGCTCACATAATAGGTGACTGCGTCGCCCGAGACTCGCACGGCCTGGGCGATCGGAAACGTCGAGTTGGGAATGGGATATCGAACGATGTCGGCTTGAGCGACGCTCGAGCCAAGCAACAGGATAGCCGATGCCAACAGTCCGTATTTCATGTTTGTCTCCGTATGAGGATGATCAAATCTAGGGCCGAACGCGCTTGACGTCTTCAGCCGTCACAGTGTCCTGGTATTGATTTCCGAAGTGCGTCCGCACATAATTGACGACGGCGGCGACCTGATCGTCGCTCATCATCGCACCGACGGGTGGCATCGCCCGTTGTCCCCTGACGACGACATAAACCGGATAGCCGCCGGACTCGAGGTTTGCGTCTTTGGCAAGTGAGGGATAATTGCCCGCACCGGTCGCGCCGCCGCCGTCAGGCATGTGGCATCCCTGACAGACGTTCGCGAATAACTGCTCTCCGGTCGATTCCGTGAATTTGAATCCCGTGCTCAGCGAGCCCTGCGAACGGCGTTCCTCGTCCGCATGTGCTGCAGGCGATGTCCATCCAATCAACGCCAGGCTTGCTGCGGCCAAGGCGCCGGTCAACAACGCCAAACTGAATTTCGCTGATTCAATTCGGCCCATCGGCATAGCATCAAATCCTGACGACGCGGTCATGCAACCGCTTGATGGCATCGAGTGAGGAAAGTATCGCGCCTTCCTGCCAGGCTGGAAGGTAGGAGGCGTGCTCGCCGGCCAGCACGATCCTGCCGTCGATCTGGCACAGATTGTCGTAATGCTCCTCCCGCGCCTTCTCGCTCCAGGCTCCCGCGCATCCCAGGATGAAGGGGACACGATGCCAGGCGACGGCGATGCCGTTTTCGAACTCGGCGCTGTATTGTGGATGAATCCTGGCACCAAATTCAACCGCACGCGCAACCCGGTCGGCCGGCGCCATCGAGGTGAATTCGTAGGCGTTCGCTCCCTCAAAAACATAGGCGCCGAGCAGCACCCCGCGGCCATTTCGATTGAAGCCGCTGCTCGGATAGGAGATCTGCCGGATGGGCAGGTCGGTGTAGCTGATGCCGCCGTAGATCGCTTGGTCCTCCTCCCAGAACCTACGTTTGAATTGCAGGCCGATCTTGACGGAGGACGAATAGGGCACGGCGTCGATGGCCGCCTTCCTGCGCGGGCCGACGTCGATCTGGATTTGACCCAGAATAGAAAGAGGGATCGTGCATACGCACCATTCGGCCGTCGCAATTTGAGGCGTGGATGGCGTTTTGGAGTTCACGTAGCTGACCGTGACGCCGCCATCGCTCTGTTGAATGCGGATCACCTTGGCGTCGTACTGAATGAGATCGGCGATCTGCTTTGCGAACGCCTTCCCGATCATGTCCATGCCGCCGACGGGCTGAAACATGGTGGTCTGGAATTGATGCAGGGCGAAATTCTGCAAATATCGCCAAAGCCGCGATTTCAAGATGTCCGACAGGTTGATGGGCTCGCCGGCGATAGGCGCGGCACCCAGGCCGCCGCCGGGGTCCTTGGCGTAGCCGCGATAGTCCGCCGAAATAAGGTTGGCCTTGTAGGCATAGTTTTTGTCGAGCGCGCCCCAGGACCGCAGCGCCTGCAGCAAAATCTCCCTGTCTTCCACCGACACCGCTTCGTCGAGCTTGCTCTGCTGCGTCACCTTGGCGAGCAGTTCCGAAACATGGCCCTGAAAATCCGCCTTGACGTCACGAATGCGCTGCGGCTTGCCGGTGAACGCATTCGAAGCGTGGAGCAGGGCGTTATGATTGAGCTGGATGAAGGGTTCGAGGGCGACGCCGAGGCGCTTGCAATAATCGAGCAGGGCGCGGTGATGATACGGAATTCGCCACGGTCCCGGATTGAGATAAAGGCCTTCCTCGAAGCCGCAGGTCTGCGTCGCGCCACCGAGTTCGGTAAAACGGTCGCCACCGCGGATCGTCCAGTTGCGCCCTCCCGGGCGGCTATTGAACTCCAGCACCTG
>VAZH01000025.1 GCA_005884465.1 Alphaproteobacteria bacterium
CACGCCGGCCGATATTGTTGTGCTGACCGCGGCAATCATCGCCAAGCTGGCGGAAGAGAGCTGGGTCGTTTCCACTTCGATCGCCGATATCGGCCTGGTCGAAACTGCGATTGCCGTGCGCATCGGTGACCCGCTGGTCGCTATCGCCGATGCCGCTACGCTGCGCGACGCGTTGCTCGCGGCCGACGCCATCTTTGTTCCCGATATAAGAGCGTCAACCGCCGGCACTCATGTCGCAAAAATTCTGCAACAACTAGGCATTGCCGACGACGTGACCGGCCGCCTCAAGATCTTTCCGAACGGCGCGACCGCGATGCGCAGTCTTGCTGAAAGCGGCGCGTTGCGGCCGATCGGCTGTACGCAATCGACCGAGATCATCTGCACTCCGGGCGTGGTCCTGTCCGGACCGCTGCCGCCGGGATACGACCTCTCTACGATGTATACGGCGGCCATGACCACGCGGGCTGCTAACGCAAAGCAGGCTCAGAGCCTGATCGATCTATTGATCGGCGCCGATCAAGACAAACTGCGTCAACGAGCGGGCTTTCTAGACGCCCGGAAGTAAAGTTTCAGGCCTTTCCCGCGGGCCGGACCCGGGGCTCGCCATTCTCGAGGGCCAGATGCTGGACCCCAGGAAATCTTCAACCGACGGCATCCATAGACGCGCCCGGAAAGCTTGCTTAAACTCGCACCGGTACCGCCGACGCCGGAGCAACCGGCGCGGACGAAACGCTAGGCCTTACCGCCGGCAAGTTAGGGGAGAAAATCATGAAACGTTTTTCGCGGCTCAACCGCTCTTTGGCATCGTTATCTGTTGTCGCCGCGACGACGCTGGCCTTGGCACCGCCGGCGTCGGCGCAAGAGACTTTCAAACTGGGCATCGTCACGTTCCTGTCCGGGCCCGCCGCTGATAGTTTCGGCGTCCCGGCCCGCAACGGCGCTCAATTTGTCATCGACCAGTTGAACAAAGGCGCTGCCCCCGCTCCTTACGAGAAGGTCGGGTTCGGCGGCATGAAAATCGAACCGGTTATCATCGACGAGAACGGCGGCGCGACCAAGCAGGTCCAGGAGCTGCGTAACCTCTATCAGCGCGACAATGTCGATGCCGTGCTCGGCTATATCAGCTCGGGCGATTGTCTCGCGGTTGCGCCGATTGCGGAAGAATTGAAAAAGATGCTGGTGCTGATGGATTGTGGCACGCCGCGCATCTTCGAGGAAGGGAAATACAATTATGTGTTCCGTACCGCCGCGCATGCCACGATGGATAACGTTGGCCTCGTCAGGTACATGAAGGCGAAGAACATCAGGATGGACACGCTGTCGGCCATCAACCAGGACTACGCCTGGGGTCAAGATAGCCGGGCCGACTTCGTCGCTGCAGCAGGACAACTTTATCCCAACGTCAAACTCGAGACGGACCTTCTGCCGAAGTTCGGCGCCGGTCAGTACGGCACTGAAATCTCCGCCCTGGTCGGCGCGGGCTCCGACGTGGTCTATTCGAGCCTGTGGGGCGGCGACCTGCAGGCTTTCGTTTTGCAGGCCTCTCCCCGCGGCCTGCCGAAGAAGAGCCAGCTGGTATTCAGTGCCGCCGATCACGTGTTGCCGCCGCTCGGCGACAAGATGCCCGACGGCACCATCATCGGCGCGCGCGGGGCCTACGGCCTGATGTCGCAGAAATCGCCGCTGAATGATTGGCTGTTCAGAGGTTATGAGGCCGCCAACGGCGTCTATCCGGTTCAGGCCGCCTATCGCGCGACGCAGTCAATCCTCGGGCTGAAGAGCGCCGTCGAGAAGGCCATGACCAAGAACGGCGGCAAGAAACCTTCGACCGATGAGCTGGTCGCGGCGATGACTGGCCTTGAATGGCAATCCCCCGGCGGCCTGATTCAGATGAAGCTTGCGGACGGCCATCAGGCGATCCAGACGATCGCGATCAGCCGCACCAAATATAATCCTGACAGCAAGCGGGTCGATCTGGTCGACATCCAGTACTTTCCCGCCGAATGCGTCAATCCGCCGCCGGGCGTAAAGTCGATCGACTGGATCAAGGGCGGCATGCAAGGCGCCAAGTGCAACTGAACGGCGAACGCGTACAGAAGATGACTGAAGCGGCGCGAGCCCAGCACTCGCGCCGCTTCCTTGGCGGCCTTTCCGAGCCACGACCTGCTCTGTAGCACTTTCAAATGGTTTTTCGAATTCGACTTCGCACGCAATGACCAGCATGAAACCAGCGCAATGAATTTCTTTCTGACGATTGTTGTCGATGGGCTGATTCAGGCTTCCTGGCTTTTCATCGTTGCATTGGGACTGACGCTGGTATTCGGCGTTCTGAAGATCCTCAACATCGCGCATGGCAGCTTCTACGCGCTCGGCGCCTACATCGCGGCGACCGCGGTGACCATGGTCGCGGCGCGCAGCCTGCCGCCCAGCGTCGGCTTTGTCGCGATGCTGGTTTCCGTCGCCCTGATCGCGTCCGCGGTCGGTCTCCTGCTCGAACGCGGTCTGCTGAAGATGTTCTACAGCCGCGACGAAGTGGTTCTGCTGCTGGTAACCTACGCGGTGTTCCTCATCCTCGAGGACGTTACCAAGCTGATCTGGGGCGTGAACCCCATCTACGCGACGCAGCCCTACGAGCTGTTCGGCAATGTCGCATTCGCCGGTCTCTACTATGTCGGCTACGATCTGGTGCTGATACCGATCTCCGCCGCCATCGGCTTCGCGGTGTGGTTCGGACTCAATCGCACGGTTACAGGCAAGATCGTGCTGGCGGTAATCCACAACGAGGAAATGAGCGTCAGCATGGGTGTAAGGGTGAACCGGGTTTACGCGGTCGCCTTTGCCTTCGGCGTGCTGCTCGCCAGCCTGGCCGGGGCGCTGACCGCGCCCAAAATCTCGATGCAGCCGGGCCTCAGCTCGGACGTCATTATTTTGAGTTTCGCGATTGTCGTGATCGGCGGCTTGGGCAGCGTCGAGGGCGCGGCGGTCGGCGCGATCCTTGTAGGGCTGGCGCGCGCAGCCTCGGTCCCAGCGTCGGCTTTGTCGCGATGCTGGTTTCCGTCGCCCTGATCGCGTCCGCGGTCGGTCTCCTGCTCGAACGCGGTCTGCTGAAGATGTTCTACAGCCGCGACGAAGTGGTTCTGCTGCTGGTAACCTACGCGGTGTTCCTCATCCTCGAGGACGTTACCAAGCTGATCTGGGGCGTGAACCCCATCTACGCGACGCAGCCCTACGAGCTGTTCGGCAATGTCGCATTCGCCGGTCTCTACTATGTCGGCTACGATCTGGTGCTGATACCGATCTCCGCCGCCATCGGCTTCGCGGTGTGGTTCGGACTCAATCGCACGGTTACAGGCAAGATCGTGCTGGCGGTAATCCACAACGAGGAAATGAGCGTCAGCATGGGTGTAAGGGTGAACCGGGTTTACGCGGTCGCCTTTGCCTTCGGCGTGCTGCTCGCCAGCCTGGCCGGGGCGCTGACCGCGCCCAAAATCTCGATGCAGCCGGGCCTCAGCTCGGATGTCATTATTTTGAGTTTCGCGATTGTCGTGATCGGCGGCTTGGGCAGCGTCGAGGGCGCGGCGGTCGGCGCGATCCTTGTAGGGCTGGCGCGCGCGGCCTCGGTGCACTTGGTGCCACAGGCCGAATTGTTCATGATTTACCTGATCATGACGGCGGTGCTGATGTTTCGCCCCGAGGGTCTGTTCAAGCGCGAGACGGCAAGGCGAATCTGATGAAGCAAGGCCTGCATCCTCTCCTCATGATCGCGCTGGTAGCGGCAGTAACGCTGTTTGGCCGCGTGCTTCCGACATGGACGCTGTCGCTGGCGACCGTCGCCGCCTCCAATGCCCTGATCGCGCTCGGCATCGTGGTATTGGCGCGCACCGGCAATGTGTCGTTCGGCCAGGGCCTGTTCTTCGCGGCGGGTGGCTACGGTGTCGCGCTGATCGCCAACGTCTGGGGTGTTACTGACGCGGTGGCGCAAATGATCATCGGCGCCGTCTGCGGCGGCCTGCTCGGCCTTGTGATCGGTCCGCTCATTGCCCGCTATAGCGGCATCTTCTTCGGCATGCTGACGCTCGCGCTATCCATGGTGTTGTATGGCGCGCTGGTCAAATCGACCGCGCTCGGCGGCTCCGACGGCTTCAATGTCGGGCGGCCGAGCCTGTTCGGCATGAGCTTCAACGACCCGCGCGAGGCGGATTTCATGCTGTATGCGGTCTCGGTGATCACCACAGGGTTCGCCGGCATCGCAGCGACGATCCTGTTCCGGTCCGAGCTCGGCCTCGCGAGCCTCGCGGTTCGTGAGAACAATCTGCGCGTTGAGTATCTCGGGATATCGGCCAACCTCGTCATCACTATCAATTTCGTTATCGCGGCGATTTTCGCCGGCGCCAGCGGCGCGTTCGCCCTGATGGCGCAACGGCACATCGATCCGCAGTTCGCCTATTGGACCACGTCAGGCGAATTCGTCTTCGTGGCGGTGCTTGCGGGATATCAAAGCGTTGCCGCCGTTTTCGTCGCATCGATGGCGCTCGAACTGGTTCGCTCGTTCTCGAATCTGTATCTTCCCAACACTTGGCAGCTCGTGCTTGGCGTTTTCCTGTTATGCGTCATTTTGTTTCTGCCCCGCGGCATCGGCTCGCTCTGGATCAGGGAACGTCAAAAACGGATGAGGCCAACGGCCGCGACGCCCATTGCGGCCCAAAAAGAGGCAGCGCTGTGAAGCCGGTCCTTTCCGTGCGCGGGCTCGATAAGCGTTTTGGCGCCGTGGTCGCCGCCGACGCCTTGTCGATCGATATCGCGCCCAGTCAGAAGGTCAGCCTGATCGGCGCCAACGGCGCCGGCAAAACAACCTTCGTCAACATGGTCACCGGTTATCTCAAGCCCGACTCCGGCTCGATCGAGCTCGACGGGATGGATATCGGCAGACGCTCGCCAAGACATGTCGCCCGGCTCGGCATATCCAGGTCGTTCCAGATTCCGCAATTGTTTATCGAACTCACCGCCGCCGAAAACCTGGCTGTGGCGGTCTCCGGCGCGCGCGCGCAAGCACTTTCATTTCATTCGCCGGCGGAGGCACAAGGGCGTCGCGACAAGGCACTGGAATTGCTGGCACGGTTCGGGCTCACGGATGTGGCCGACCGCCCGATCTTGGAACTCGCGGGCGGCGTGCGCAAACTGGTCGACATTGCCATGGCGCTGGTCCGTCGGCCCAAATTGCTGCTTTTGGACGAGCCGACATCAGGCGTTTCGGCGGAAGAGAAATTCGCAACGATGGACCGCGTGATTCATGCCATCGCGCCCGATGCCGCCACCATCGTCTTTGTCGAACACGACATGGAGATCGTCGGCCGTTACGCCGACCGTGTGGTGGCGTTTTACCAAGGGCGGATTCTCGCTGACGGCAATCCGCACGATGTGCTGAAGGATCCGGAGGTGCGCCGCTATGTCACGGGGGGCGCGCAATGAACAAAGCAGTGCCATTACTCGAGATCGACCATCTGGTCGTCGAGATTCAGTCGATGCCCGCACTGCGCGGCTTTTCGATGTGTGTATCGCGGGGCGCCATGGTGAGTCTCGTCGGCCGCAATGGCGCCGGCAAGACCACACTGATGCGCTCGATAATGGGGCATCTCAAGCCGGCGCAGGGCACCGTCCGATTCCAAGGCGCCGATCTGTCGGCACGCCCGCGGCACGCCCGCGCGGCTCTCGGGATCGGCTACATGCCGGAAGACCGGTGCCTGGTCCCTCAATTGACAGTGGAGGAAAACATTCTGTTGCCGCTGTGGGTGGCGCAGCATCTCGACCGCAGGGAGCGGCTTGATTTCGTCTACGAGGTCATCGGCGAACTCGCCGAGATGCGCTATCGCAAGGCGCTGCTTCTGAGCGGAGGCCAACAGAAGCTGGTCGCGCTTGGCCGCGCGCTCGGTATCGGCACAAAATGTCTGCTGCTCGACGAGCCGTTCGAGGGGATAGCGCCTGCGCTGTCCGAGCGGCTATCCGAGGTCCTTGCTTCGCTCAAGGGCAAGGACCTCGCACTGCTGATGTCGCAATCCGACATGAATCATTCGCGCGGCCTGATCGACGTCGAGTTCACGATCGAGCGCGGCGCCAATCTCGTGTGCGGATAGACTGGCCTCGCGTCAATTGGCCTTCACGGTTCGAATTTCGATGGCCGGGTTCGCAGGTTGCGCCGGAGCGGCCTCTGGCCTGTAGTTGGCGCCTGCAAACTCAGCCTCGGTCGCCTGCGATATCCAATTCGGCGCGGCCTTCGGGGTCATCGCCAAACCGACCAGAGCGATCGCGAGCAGCACGGGCAAGGCAAAAACGCCAATGCCCCAGCGCTGGTAGATACGCTTGATGGTTTCGCCCGATTTGTCCAACAAGCCCTGCATAAATGCCTCCACGGTGCGGATGTGCACCAGCGTGACTAGCTCAATGCGCGCCAAGTCCATGTGAAGGCTTTCACATTTGCCGGGATCAAAGATTTGTGAGATGCGTCGGGTCAAGACCGGGCGGCGCCGTCGAACTCGTTGTTGGTCGCGCTAATCGCCTTCATCGGACCCCGCTTCGGCCAGCTCTCGAAGCATTCCGGCGTTGAGTACAACGATCGCCCCGTGCTCAAGTCGAACCCAGCTGCGCGCTGCCCAGGCCCGCAACTGCTTGTTGATGCTTTCCCGGCTCATGCCGACCATTTCGCTGATTTCCTGCTGGGTGATGGCGATCGTTCGGTCCCCCGGCTTGTGTTTCTCGGTTAAACGAAGAAGTGCACTGGCGAGCCGGCCGGGCAAATTCTGAAGAATAACCTCTTCCACCTGGTCGCTCGTCCGTCGCAACCGCATGCAAAGCAGCTCGATGAACTTCATTGCCAGCGCCGGCTGGCTTCGCACAAATGGAATAAATTCACGACGGTCGATAACAAAGATCTCGCAATTGGTATTTGCCGTGGCATCGGCCGACCGCGCCAGACCGTCGAGCAGCGAGATTTCCCCGAAAATCTCACCGGCTCCGACGAGATTCAAAATCGCGTTGCGGCCGTCCACGGAGGAGACGCTGATCTTCACCGTGCCACTGATCACCGCGATGAGGCTGGTGCCGGGATCTCCCTTGGAAAAGATCGTGGCTCCCCGCTTCAGCGTGGCGTGCTTGGCGTAACGGCAGAGCTGATCGAAGGCCTCAGGATCGAGATCGCAAAAGTATGGATGCTTGCGCAGCACAGCCAGTTTGCTGCTCGCAAACGGCCGAGGTACAGCTTTATTGTCTTCGGGCACCCGATCATCCAACAGTTTCGTTGCCCATCATCGACGGATCGCGCTGCCTGCAAGGCTGGCCGAGAGCTATCGTCCGCCACACTCGTCGATTATACGCCGGCTCGACGCGCACAGCAAGAAAGGCCCGGGGACCTCAGGCCTTTCAATTGGTCGCTCATGAAGGATTCCGGCCGGATGATGGCTCAAGCCCGCCGGCTGAAATTTATGGTGAACCTCTTCATACAATAAATGCACTAACTGCACGGGTTTCGGCCATTGAACACCAAACTGCGAGGGCTCGGAGCGTTCGACCGGCATGCTGATTTATTCCAAGGAGAACACCCGTGACGGCATTCGCGCTCCTGGCAGCTTTGGCCCTCGTGTCTGCAATGGCCGCAACGAAGGTTACGGCGCGAGGTTATCTATAACCCCGGCTACTGCGCTCAGTTCTATCCAAACGCCAACTGCCAGAACAAGGGACCAAACAATCCCTATACCGGCGATTATCAGCTCAGGAACCAACTGCGCGGCGCGTTAGCCCGGAGCGCCAATCCCTGCGCGCAGGGCGCGCAGTCCTATCGCGGCCGCGACGGCCGGCGGTACTTCTGCTACTGAGGGACTTGCGAAGCGGTCCGCCGTTGGCCGGCGCTTTCATTCGTTGGCGATACCCATCTCCTTAATTACCCGGGCATATTTGGTGAGCTGATCGCGTGTCATGGCGCGCAGCTCCTCGGCCGAACTGCCGCGCACCGCAAAACCCAGGTCCTCGAGCTTGCGGCGAACCTCGGGATCGCGGACTGCCTTCACGACTTCGGCATTCAGCCTGGCGATGATGTCCTTCGGCGTCCCGGCCGGCGCCATGATCGTAAACCACGAATTGAAGAAGAATCCGGGCAGACCAGATTCGGAAACGGTGGGTACATCCGGAAATTGCGGTAATCGGCTTTGCGTGGTCACCCCGATCAGTCTGAGCTGACCACCGCGCACCAGTGCCGCGACGGTCCCGAGACCCTGAAAGCCGACCGGGATCTGCCCGGCGGCGATGTCGGTCGCAGCCTGCGTGGCGCCTTTGTAGGGCACGTGGGTCAGCGATATGCCGGCGGCGGAGGCGAACATCGCCATCGCCAGATGCTGCGGGCTGCCCGGACCGCCGGAGCCATAGTCGATCTTTCCGGGTGCCGCCTTTGCGGCCGCGATCAGGTCTGCCGCGGTTTTGTAAGGGGTCTGGTTGGTGGCGACCAGTCCCCACTCCACCGTCGCAACGAGCGACACCGGCTCGAAATCCTTAAGGATGTCCCAACGCATTTTGGACTGCAGGTTGGGCACCATGGTCATGATGCTGTCGTTGAACCCGCCGATCGTGTAGCCGTCCGGCTCGGCTCTCGCGACCTGCTCCGCGCCGATCAGCCCGGACGCGCCCGGCTGGTTCATGATCACGAATTGCTGGCCCATATTGTCGGCCATTTTTTGCGTCACGATCCGGGCGGCGACGTCGACAGCGCTCGCCGCGGCCAGTGGAACAATCATCTTGATAGGCCGGTCGGGATAGGTCGTCTGCGCGCTGGCAGTGGAACCGGCAAGGACCACAAGCGCCAGAACCAGCCGATGAGGCAAGCGCATCCAATTTCTCCGTGTAAATTGGATGGCGTTCCCGAGTGGCGGCCGCAATCCTTTCAGGCATGATTGCCCTCTCGCCTGCGAATTGGCAACGTATTCGATGAGGCATTTGGTAGCGCGGGTCGGCCCCCCTAAGCGGCCCGGGGCCTGCGGCAACGCGTATGACGACGGGGCGCGTCAGCAGCTAACCTGCCACTCGGCCGCTGCCTCAAAAGCTTCGGCGCCTTTGAGGATGCACAACCACCCGCTGCCGCGGTGGCCGCGTTTGAAAATCAGCCCAGATGAGCACGACCGCAAACACCACAAATACAGCTATCACCGCCGCACTCACCAGCATCGAATCCAACGGCATGACGTCCTCCTCTTGAAAACAATATCCTCGATGGGGGAGGACGATCATTGATATGCATCAAATTGCGGGAGGGGGCCCTAATGAATGGCGCGGCCGGGGACCTCGGCGCGCGCTGGATGCCGCAGGAAGAGGCTTCATGGCCTGCAAGCTCATTCCGTCGCCGCCGGCGCGGTGCTTGCCGGACGATGCAGCGCGCCGCGATCTGCGATGCCGCGCGCAAGCTAAGTATCGGGTTTGTCGGCCTTTTTCTCGTCACCGACCTTGCGACCAGGTTGAACCGCGTCGGCCGCCGCGAGGCCGACGCCTCCGACGCCACGCCGGAGATTGCCGGACTTCAGGAGAAATATAGTATTGGCACGGTCGATTGGGCGGTTATCGATGCATCCGGAACGCCCGGGCAGACTCTGAAACAATGCCAAACCCGGCTCGCTCACTGTGAGGCGGCTCAGGACCGATAGCGCGGAACAGCAATGTCGCCATCCCCGAAATCAGCAAGTAAAGCCATCTCTCGGGCCAAACCGGCGCAGCGGCAACGCCCCTACCCCACCTTGAGATTGAATCCAACGATGGCGTGCGACACTGCATTTCGGGTGGTAGCGCGCCGCTGTCTTGACAATTTGACCGCAAATCATGAGGCGACATGCAAAGGCGACCCCGGAGCCCTGCACCAAATGCGCATTGCGCTTACGCGCCTGCGCACCGCCATATTGTTTTTCTCGCCGATGGTCGATGACCCCGAGCGGACGCGAATAAGGGACGAATTGAAGTGGCTGAATGCTCAGCTCGGCAGCGTGCGAGATCTGGACGTCGCGATCGAGCGACTGAAGGACGCCAGCAAGCAGCGGCCACAAGCAATTTCCGATTATGAGCACTGGAACGAGAAGCGCGCGGACAGCCATCGCCATCTGGCCCGGGCGCTTCGGTCGGCCAGGTATCGGCGTCTGATCGAAAGCCTATTCAGTTGGGTGGAGAATGGACCGTGGTCTATCAAGGAGGGAAAGCAGGCCGCGCAGGAGCGCGCAATGCCGATCGCTACATACAGTGCGCGCAAGCTGACACGATGGGAAGAAAAGATTCTGAAGAAGCGCCGCAAGCTTCTGAAAATGGGCACCAAGGAGCGACATCGGCTGAGCCTGATGAACAAGAAGCTATGTTATTCGATCGAAGCATTCGAAGACCTGTTTCCGGACAAGAACTTTTCGAAGCAGCAAGCTTCGCTGAAGTATCTGCGGAAGGCTCAGAAATCTCTCGGGCAGTTAAACGACGATGCAAATGGCCATTCTTTGGCAACTGCCCTGCAAGGAAACGGTATCCCCGCGCCCTTGGAGTTTCTCAGCGCGAAGCGTGAAAAGCGCCTGATACGGACTGCGGCCGCGGCATACCGGAAGCTGGCTGCGCTGAAGCCATTTCGGGATTTGAGAGGCCACCACGATCACTGGTGATCGTAGTCTCCTGGCGTATCATCTGGCAGGCTGCCCTCAACGCTGATGTCATGGATTCCGCGCTCGCTTGCTTCGCTCGCTCCTCTGAGCATGACACTGCACAATTACACCTCGGCACCTTGCTTCACCGCGGCACTACCGCCGTCGCCTCGATCTCGACCCGCGCTGCTTTTTCAACGAGACGCACGACCTGGACCAGCGCCATGGCCGGATAATGCGCTCCCAAGATATCGCGATAGATCTGGCCAAGCGTCTTGAGGTTCGCCAGATATTCTTTCATATCGACGACATACCAGGTGAGACGAACGAGGTGCTCGGGCCGCGCGCCGCCCTCCGCCAGAATGGCTGAAATGTTGCTCAGGGTTTGGCGGACCTGCGCCACAAAGTCGGCCGGCAAATGACCCTGATGATCCCAGCCGATCACGCCGCCAGTCACTACGAGGCGGCCGTCGGCCGCCATGCCGTTGGCGTAACCCTTTGGCGCCGGCCAACCGCTTGGCTGCAAGATTTGCGGGCCGTCGGCTGAAGTCTCACCCTTCGTGGTCGGCAAGACCGCAAGCGTGGGCGCTTTTGGCGTGCTCACTGGTCGTTCTCCATCGCTTCAGAGGCATTTATTCCGCTGCCATGCCCGCCGACGAAGCGCCGGCCTGGGCCATCTGCCGCAATGCAAATCGCTTCAGTTTGCCGGTTTCCGTCTTGGGCAGTTGCGCGACGAATTCGATCGCGCGCGGATATTTGTAGGGCGCGATCTCGCGCTTGACATGGTCCTGCAAGTCAGCCGTCAGCGCCGCATCTCCGGTGATGCCGGGCGCCAAAACCACATAGGCCTTCACGATCATGCCGCGCGCTTCGTCGGGCGCGCCGACGACGCCGCACTCGGCCACCGCCGGATGAGTCAGCAAGACCGATTCGACCTCCGGGCCGGCGATGTTGTAGCCCGCGGAGATAATCATGTCGTCCGATCGGGCTACGAAAGACAAGCGGCCCTTCTCGTCGCGGATGAACGCATCGCCTGTCAGATTCCAGCCATTGCGCACATAGTTCGACTGCCGCGAATCCGCGAGATAGCGGCACCCGGTCGGGCCGCGAACCGCAAGCTTCCCGACGGTTCCCGGCGGCAATTCGTTCATGTCATCGTCGACGATCCTTGCTTCGTAACCGGAAACCGGGTGCCCCGTCGTTCCGGCGACGGCGTCGCCTATTCGGTTCGTAATGAAGATATGCAGCAATTCCGTGCTGCCAATCCCGTCGAGAATCGTCTTGCCCGTCTTGCGAATCCAGCTTTCGAAAACCGGCGCCGGCAAAGTCTCCCCCGCCGAAACCGCAAGACGCAGCGACGACAGATCGGCGCCCTTGTCCATCGCGGCCATCATCGCCCGATAGGCGGTCGGCGAGGTAAAGCAAATCGTGGCCTTGTAGGTTTGAATGATATTGACCATCTCGCTGGGTGCCGCGTTTTCCAGCAGCGTCGCGGTAGCGCCGAACCGCAACGGAAAGATCGCAAGACCGCCGAGTCCGAACGTAAAGGCAAGCGGCGGTGATCCAACGAAGATATCATCCGGAGTGACGTTGAGCACTTCCCTGGCATAACCATCCGCGACGATCAGGAGATCGCGATGGAAATGCATCGTCGCTTTTGGTTCGCCCGTGGTGCCCGAGGTAAATCCCAGCAAGGCGACGTCATCCCGGCCGGTTTTGACCGCATCGAACCGGACCGGCTTGTTCAGCGCCACCCGATCGAGCTCGGCGTCATGGTTTGAGGTTCCGTCAAAATTCACGACCTGCTTGAGAAATCGGCTTGTTTTCGCGCACGCGACCAGCTCATCGGCGACACGACTGTCAGTCAGCGCAAGGCCGATCTCCGCCTTGTCAACGATCTTGGTCAATTCACCGGCACGAAGCATCGGCATGGTATTGACGACAACGGCGCCTGCTTTCGTTGCCGCAAGCCATGCAGCAACCAGGGCCGGATTGTTGCCCGAGCGTATCAGGACCCGGTTGCCGGGCTTCACGCCGTAATTTTCCACCAACGCATGCGCAAGGCGGTTCGACCAGTCTGCCAGCTCCTTGTAGGTGCGCTGGCGACCGTTGCCGATGAGCGCGATACGATCGCCGAACCCCTTCTCTACAATCCGGTCGGTCAGCTCGACCGCGACATTAAGATATTCGGGATACTGAAACTCCGGCCGGTCGAGAAGCAACTCCGGCCATTGGTGTAACGGTGGAAGATTTCGCCGCGCAAAATCATCAATGTGACCCGATGGGCCAAGGCTGGGAATTCCACCCGACATTTCCATCCCCCTTGTTTTTCGGGATGATAGCTTTGAGACCAAGCTGCAGGCGGTCCGGCAGCGCTATTCCCAAACATTTTATACTTAAAGTAATTTGGTGCAATAGACCAAATTCGGGCAATCCATTACTTTTTGAAACCTAGCGTCCCGCCAATTCCTTCAGGCGCAGCACCATCGGCGAATGTGGATCGGCCAGCGGGGCAATCGCGGTGAAGTGGTTGGCACCGGAAACTACCCCAAACCGTGTCGTGACCCCGGCAGCCCCCCAGAGGTCAACGATGGTCCTGCTTTGCCGGAAATATTCCGCGCTTTCGTTTTCGCCGACCACCGCGTCGAGGCTTCCGCGCAGGGGCGCGTTCCAGAACAACGGGCTCGCAGCCCGGGCCGCTGCGTGGTCGAGACGCAACGCATTGTTGATCGAGGTCTCGACCAGCGGCCCGAGATCGAACAGGCCCGAAATGGCGTAGGCCGCCACGACGAGGTCTTCGGGTAACGTACTATCGAACGCCGGCCAGTCGGTCCCCAGCATGCAGGCCGCAAGATGCCCTCCCGCGGAATGGCCGCTGATGACGAGAGACCGCCCAAGCCGCGCCAGCTCACGCGATGCCGCCCGCATCTGTTGGATGATGTCGTCCACGGTGACGCTGGGACAAAGGTCGTAGCTTGGAATGGCGACGCTGATCCCGTGGGCGTTCAGTCCTCCCGCGAGGTGGCTGAAAGAGGAACCGTTCAGCGATTGCCAGTAGCCGCCATGAATGAAAACAACGATCGGGCCTTCATGATCGCCGGGGAAGAAATCGATCATGTTCCGCGCGCCGGGACCGTAGGAAATAGAGCGCGGGGCGTACCGTGCGCGATAGGCTGCCGCGTCTTTTGCCCAACCGGCGAATAGCGAGGGGTGTTCCGGAACCCGCGCCCGGTTGTTGTATTCGACCTCGTAGTCGACACTCGCGTTCAAGGCGCTACAATGCCCGTCGCTTCGCGGATTTCTGCGCGGAGGCTTTTGTCTTTGCCAACAGACGCATCAATTCGCGGACATCCTTCGGGGTGAGATCTGAAAATATGTCGGCGATCCAGTTCTCGTGCTCCGCGGCCATCTTGCGAAACTCGGCGCGGCCGATTTTCGTCAGCCGTATCACCTGCACGCGCCGGTCGGTACCAGATGTTCGCCGGTCAAGATGGCCGGATTCGACGAGGCGCTCGACCAGCCCGGTCACGTTGCCGTTGGAGACCATCATCCGCTTCGAGACATCGGACAAAGTCATGCCTTCCGGCACCTTGTCGAGCTGGGCCATCAGGTCGAACCGCGGCAGCGTGACATCGAACCGCTCACGCAGCCGGCTGCGCACTTCGCCCTCGATCAGGGTCGTGCAGGTCAGCAGGCGAAGCCACAATCGAAGCTCGTTGCCGTGATCTTCCGGGAGTTCGACGGCCTTGGTCTCGGAATCAAGGATCATGATCCAATCATACCTGCTTGCAGCCTTCATGACATACCGGCATCGCCGATCTCGCGTTTGTCGGGTTTTTCGCCCGTTATTTTGACCTTCAAATAATTCAGGAGACGCTGCAAGTCAAAACGGCCTTGATGGCAGCTTGCGCCGCTTTCCGGATTTCTTTAGGCTTCAAGCAACTGGCGCACGCCTTGCATGCTGTTTGCTGATGGACTTGAACTGCTTGCGGCGATAGCCGTCATGAGAATGGGCTTAAACCTCGAAGGCTCGGATGTGGTCGGCGTGGATTGCGGCGGCGCGCGTTGCAGTCGATCAGGGGAGGAACCATGAAGCGGCAATTGAAATTGGCGGGGCTGGCGGTTCTGTTGAGCGTCGCGGCTCATCCGGCCGTTGCACAGGAGAAGCTCAAGATCGGGATCATCGTGACCTTGTCCGGCCCGGCGGCGGTGCTCGGCCAGCAGGTTCGCGACGGTTTCGCGCTCGCAGTCAAGGATCTCGGCGGCAAGGTGGGCGGCCGCGACGTCGACGTCGTGGTGGTCGATGACGAACTCAAGCCGGACGGCGCCGTGACAAAGGTCAAAGGCTTGCTCGAACGCGACAAGGTCGATTTCGTGGTGGGACCGATCTTCTCCAACATTCTCCAGGCGATCCACAAGCCGGTTACGGATTCAAAGACCTTTCTGATCAGCCCGAATGCCGGCCCGTCGAGCTACGCCGGCAAGAACTGCAGCCCGTTTTTCTACGTGACCTCCTACCAGAACGATCAGGTGTTCGAGATTCTCGGCAAGGTCGCCCAGGATCGCGGTTACAAGCGCGTCTATGTGCTGGTTCCGAACTATCAAGCCGGCAAGGATTCCGCTGCAGGATTCAAGCTCGATTACAAGGGAGAGATTGTCGAAGAGACCTACATGCCGCTGGGTACACTGGATTTCCAGGTTGAACTCTCCAAGATGGCATCACTCAAGCCCGAGGCCGTGTTCACCTTCATGCCCGGCGGGATGGGCGTAAGCCTGGTGAAACAGTACAGGCAGGCAGGCCTGGCCGATCAAATTCCAGTCCTTTCCGCATTCACGGTCGATGAATCGACGCTGCCGGCGCAGCAGGATGCAGCGATCGGCATGTTTGGCGGCTCGAACTGGGCGCCCAATCTCGACAATCCGCAGAACAAGAAATTCGTTGCTGCTTATGAGGCCGCCCACAACAGCGTGCCCGGCACCTACGCCTTCCAGGCCTATGATGCGGCCAAGCTGATCGACAGCGCCGTCAAGGCGGTCAAGGGCGACCTCTCCAACAAGGATGCGGTGGCCGCGGCATTGAAGAAGGCGGACTTCACCTCGCTGCGCGGCGGTTTCAAGTTCAACACCAACGGCTATCCGATCCAGAATTTCTACCTGACCAAGGTCGCCAAACGCCCCGACGGCAAATTTCAGACCGAGATTGTCGAGAAGGTATTCGAAAATTATGGCGACCGTTACGCCAAGGAATGCACGCCGGGCAACTAAAACGACGAGAAGGAAACGCGATGAAGAGCGAGATCACTGGTATTACCCGGGCCAATGAGGGCATGCAGGGGATTTCCTGGAATATCCTCGGCCAGACCTATGTCCCGAAAAACTGCACCGACCATTGCTTCTCCTGGCATGCGATGTTACCGCCCGGCACCTTCGTTCCGCCGCATATTCATCCGGATCAGGACGAGTATCTTTATATGCTGGAAGGCAAACTCGATTTCATGCTTGCCGGCGCCGATGCGCAGGCGACGCCGGGCGACCTGATACGCCTTGGGATGGGCGTTCCCCACGGCATCTTCAACAAATCCGACCAGACCGCGAAAGTGCTGTTCTGGGTATCGCCGACCCAAAAACTGTACGATCTGTTCTGGGGCCTTCACAACATGAAGGAGCAAAAGCCCGAGGACGTCGTGGCGATGGCCGCCGAATACAATATTCACTTCCTGCCGCCACCGCCGGGGGCATGAGAGCATTCTCGTAGCCCGGATGGAGCGCAGCGAAATCGGGGACCGCACTCGTTGGTATCACAATCCCCGGATTGCGCTCCATCCGGGCTCCCAGCTTTGCTCCTCGCAATGACGAGAGTGGATAGTCACGCCCGCACGGCCGCCAGCCCCGGCACGGCCGCGAAGCCGGCCTTGCTGGCATAGCCGCGCACGATCGCTTCGCGCTGGGCATAGCTCAGCACATTCTCGACATTGTCGAAGCCGTCCGGCGCCAGCTGCTCCACCGCGTCGATCACACCTTCCGGGCCGCCGCGTCGGTTGGAGCGCACAATCTCGGCTGTCATCGGCAACCGCTGTTGCTCATACGCCACCAGCGCCTGGCGCGGGTGCTCGGAACGCGCCAGCGTATCCGCCAGGCAGCGCGCATCGAGAATGGCTTGCGATGCGCCATTTGATCCCACCGGATACATTGGGTGCGCGGCGTCGCCGAGCAGCGTGACGCGGCCACTGGACCAATAGGGCAAGGGATCGCGGTCGCAGGTCGGATACTCGTAGAACTCCGGCGTCGCCGAGATCAGGTTCGGCACATCGACATAGGGCACCGAGAACCGCGCCACATGCGGCATCAGTTCCTCGCGCTTGCCCGGCCGCGACCAGTCCTCGCGGCGAGGCGGCGGCGCGTTGCCGTCACCGACTTTCACCAGCACCGCCCAGTTGGTCAGACGGCTCGCCGGGCTCGATCCTTCGCCAATGGGATAGACCACGACCTTGGCATGGAGGCCGCCGGCGACAATCATCGACCGGCCGGTCAAAAACACCGGCCAGTCGCGGGCGCCGCGCCACAGCATCAGCCCGTTCCAGCAGGGTGGACCTTCGTCCGGGAACAGGGTTTCGCGCACCCGAGAGTGAATTCCGTCGGCACCGACCAGAATATCGCCGCGCACGGTCTTGGTGTGCTGACCTGCGCGATCGAAGAAATACGCGGTGACGCCGCCCTCGTCCTGGTTAAACGCCCCAAGTCTGCAGCCGGTATGGATCGCGTCCCGCCCCAGTCGCTCCTCGACGGCGCGGTGGATCACGCTCTGCAGCCGGCCGCGATGAATCGAGAATTGCGGCACGTCATGGCCGGCATCGATGCCGCGGGATTCGCGCCAGACTTCCTGGCCATGGCGATTGAGATAATAGAGCACGTCGGTGCGGATCGCGACGTCGTCGAGCCTTTGCAACAGGCCGAGGCCGGCGAGCTCGCGGATCGCATGCGGCAGCGTATTGATACCGACGCCGAGCTCGCGGATGGTATCGGACTGCTCGAACAGTTCGCAACCGATGCCGCGGGCGCGCAGCATCAGCGCAGTGGTAAGGCCCCCGATACCGCCCCCGACGATAATCGCCTTCATCGCCCAACTCCACGCAATACCTTACCGCAACGGACCGCCAAACTCGCATGGTCGGTCACTCGGCCGCAAGCGGCTTTGCCGCCTCCGCCTTCAGCTCGGCCCGGGTCTTCGGCTTAGCCTTAATTTTCAGATCCTCGAAATCCTGCCGGTCGCGCACGCTGTTACGGAAAATCTGCTCCTTGCCCGGCAAATATTGCGGCGGGCAGAATACGGCATCGACGCCGTACCAGGCCGCGGCCTTCAGCGTGAAAGATGGATCGACCAGATGCGGGCGCGCGAGCGCCACCAGATCGGCGCGGCCTGCGGCGAGGATGGTGTTGACCTGATCGGCCGTTGTGATGTTGCCGACGCACATGGTGGCGACGCGCGCCTCGTTGCGGACCTGGTCGGAGAATGGCGTCTGGAACATGCGGCCATAAACCGGCTGGGCGTCGCGCACGGTCTGGCCGGTAGAGACATCCACCAGATCGACGCCGGCTTCGGCGAAGGCGCGTGCGATCGCTACTGCGTCGTCGCCGGTAATGCCGCCTTCCGCCCAGTCGGTCGCGGAGATGCGTACCGACATCGGCTTGTGCGCCGGCCACGCCGCCCGCAACGCCTCGAACACTTCGAGCGGAAAGCGCAAGCGATTGGCAAGCGAACCCCCGTAGGCGTCGGTGCGCGTGTTGGTCAGCGGCGAAATAAAGCTCGCGAGCAGATAGCCGTGGGCGCAATGCAGCTCCAGCATGTCAAAGCCGCAGCGTTCGCCGCGCTCCGCCGCGGCAACGAATGCTGCCTTTACCGCCTCCATTGCGGCGCGGTCCATCTCGCGCGGCACCTGGCTGTCGGGGAAGTAAGGAATCGGCGATGCCGACAAAACATCCCAACCGCCCTCTTCCAACGGACGGTCCATGCCATCCCACATCAGCTTGGTGGCGCCCTTGCGGCCGGCGTGGCCAAGCTGCAGGCAAATCTTCGCTGCAGAATTGGCGTGGACGAAATCGACAATCCGCAGCCAGGCGGCTTCCTGCTCGTCGTTCCACAGCCCGGTACAGCCCGGCGTGATGCGCGCATCGCGGCTGACACAGGTCATTTCGGTGAAGATCAAACCGGCGCCACCGATGGCGCGCGATCCGTAATGCACGAAATGAAAATCGGTAGGCACGCCTTCCTTTGCCGAATACATGCACATCGGCGACACCACTGCGCGATTGGTCAGTTCCATCTCGCGCAATCGCAACGGCTGGAACATCGGCGCCACCGGTTTCTCGACATCGACGTCGAAGCCTTTGGCGCGAACCTGCTTCGCGAACGCCTTGTCGACCTCTCTGACAAAATCCGGTGCCCGCAGCGTCAGATTGTCGTAGGTGATCGCCTTGGCGCGGGTCATGACGCCGAACGCGAACTGCACCGGGTCAAAATCCCAGAAGCGATCGACGTGCTCGAACCAAACCAGCGACACATCAGCGGCGTGCTGGGTCTTCTCGACCTCCTCGCGGCGTCCTTCCTCGTATTGCTGCAACGCGGCGTCGACTGTGGGCGCGCGATGCATGGCGTCCGCCAGCGCAATCGCGTCTTCCATCGCAAGCTTGGTGCCGGAGCCGATCGAGAAATGCGCGGTCGCCTTGGCGTCGCCTAACAGCACCATGTTGGCCTTGACCCATCGCTTGCTGCGGATCATCGGGAAATTGCGCCACATCGAGCGGTTGGTCAGGAGCTGATGCCCTTGGAGGAACCAGCCGAAAATCTCGGCCATTCGATCGGCAGATTGCCTCTCGCTCAGGCCCTCGAGCCCCGCGCGCCTGAAGGTCTCGGGATCGGTCTCAAAGATCCAGGTCGAGCGTCCTACTTCGTACTGATAAGCGTGGGCGATAAACGGGCCCCACTCGGTTTCCTGAAAAATAAAGGTGAAGGCGTCGAGCGGCCGGGTCGAACCCATCCAGGCGAACATATTGGAGCGAACATCCACCTCGGGCTGGAAGTGCTCGATATATTTGTCACGAAAGCGGCTATTGATGCCATCGGCCAGCACCACCAGATCGGCATCAGTAAAGCGGGCCTCGTCGTCAATGTCTGCCTCGAACAGCAAGGCGACGCCGAGTTCGCGCGCCCGCTCCTGCAGGATCAGCAACAGCCTGCGACGCGAGCAGCCACAGAAGCCGTTGCCGCCGACCCTATGCACCGTGCCCCGAAAATGCACGGCGATATCATCCCAATAGGCGAACTCCTGGGTGATGCGGCGATAGCTCGGCGGATCGTATTTCTCGAAATTGTCGAGGGTCGCGTCGGAAAACACCACGCCGAAACCGAAGGTGTCGTCGGCACGGTTGCGCTCATAGACCGTGATCTCGGCCTCCGGGCGCTGCTTCTTGAGCAGGATCGCGGCATAGAGACCGGCCGGTCCGCCACCGATAATCGCGATCTTCATGTCAGCCTCCGGCGCAGCGGGACCATGGCAATTATTTTAAACCTAAAGCAATTTTCCTGCAAGGTCTGGCGTACATACTAGGTCATCTCCGGATGAGCGTATATGCGCTCACTCGGGAGGGGCCGCGCTCGCGCGGCGTATCGAAGGATGCGCCGCACCGACCGGATCATCCTTCGAGACTCGCACCTCCAGCGATAACGGCGAAGCCGTTACGCAGGGATGACGTCTAGTTTCCCTGAAATACCGGCTTCGCCTTGCTCGAAAACGCCTCGAATGCCCGGGTAAAATCTGCGGTCGTCATGCATAGCGCCTGCGCGATCGCCTCGGCCTCGATCGCCTCCTCCACCGACATCGCCCATTCCATCGCCAGCATTCGCTTGGTCATGGTATTGGCGAATGTCGGCCCCTCTGCAATCTCTCTGGCGAGATGTTGCGCCTGTGACAACACCTGCTCCGGCGCAACGATCCGGCTGAAGAAACCCCACCGCTCGCCCTCCTCCGCGGTCATGAAGCGGCCGGTGTAAAGTAGTTCCGACGCCCGCGATTGCCCGATGATGCGCGGAAGGATCGCACAGGCGCCCATGTCGCAGCCGGCAAGACCAACCTTGTTGAACAGGAACGCGACCTTGGCACTCGTTGCCGCCAGACGCATGTCCGACGCCATGGCAATGATCGCGCCCGCGCCGGCGCAGATGCCTTCGACCGCCGCGATGATTGGTTGCGGGCAAGACCGCATTGCCTTGACGAGGTCGCCAGTCATCCGGGTGAAGGCGGTGAGGCCTTTGGTATCCATCTTCACCAGTGGGCCGATGATCTCGAACACATCGCCGCCTGACGAAAAATTGCCGCCGGCGCCGGTCACCACGACGGTCTTCACTGCATCGTCAAAGGCGCAGGCGCGGAAAAAATCCGTCAGTTCGCGGTAGCTCTCGAATGTCAGCGGATTTTTCCGCTCGGGGCGGTTGAACGTCACGGTCGCCACGCCGTCAGCCAGCGCCAGCAGAAAATGTTGGGGCGAATACTGCACCAATGGCAGCGTGACCGGATTGGCTGATGTGCTCATGGAATCTCCTTTACACCGTTGTCATTGCGAGAAGCCAACGGGTCCGGCCTCCGGCCGGCCCGATGATAAACTCCGCGACGAAGCAATCCAAAACTGTCTTGTCCGGGGCCTGGATTGCTTCGCTACGCTCGCAATGACGATTTCAAACTTGCGCAGTACACGCGCCTTAAATCTCTCCGCCTGCAACCGCGATGGCCTGCCCTGTGATCGCGCTTGCTCCTTCGCCGCACAGCCACAACACGGTATCGGCGACTTCCGCAGGGGTCACGAGACGCGCTTGCGGATTATGCCTGGAAAGTTCAGCCACCGCCTGCTCGTGGCTGCGGCCGGTTTTCTTCATGATGTTGTCGATACTGCCGGCAAGCAGGTCGGTATCGGTGAAACCGGGACACACCGCATTGACCGTCACGCCCGGGCTTGCCAGTTCCAGCGCGAGCGAGCGCACCAGCCCGACCACCGCGTGTTTCGCGGCGCTATAGGCACTGACATAGGCATAGCCTTTCAGCCCAGCGGTTGATGCGATAGCGACAATGCGACCATAGCGCCGGTCCCGCATCGAAGGCAGCGCCGCCTGTATGGCATGAACCACGCCCATAAAATTGACATCCAGCATTCGCTTGAATAGCGCCGCGTCGGATTTACCGAACGGCGCGGACTCCGCGATCCCTGCATTGGCAATCAGGATATCGATCGGTTGACGCGCCGCCGCTTCCGCGATTGCGGCGCGGACGGCCGCCTGATCCGCGACATCGGCCACGGCCGCGAAGTGCGCGGCACCGGCGGCAATTGCGTCATCCAGCGTTGCGCGATGGCGGCCGAGCACTGTAACCGTCGCTCCGGCGCGCGCAAGCGTGGACGCGATCTCGCGGCCGATGCCTCGCCCGCCGCCTGTGACGAGCGCGTGGGAGGAACGCGGCAGTCCGGACATGCTCAGCCTCCCTGAGTGGATTCGTCAACATAACAACTTGCGTATATTTTAGACTTCAAGCTTTTGCAAGAAATCCGCTCCCGATCAGCGCAACGAGGTCAACCGCATCGTTCAGGCACGCTTGACAGATGAAGCGCCGCGGGTAGCGTCGAGTTGACAAGCCGGAGGATTAGTTATGGCAGCGCTCGAAAAAGGCATTACCCGGAATGGAGAGGGATTTTCAGGCAAGACCTGGAACATCCTCGGTCAGGTTTATTTTCCGAAGGCAGTATCCGACTCTACCTTCGCCTTTGAGACCAACAGCGAGCCGGGGCAGTTTGTCCCTGTCCACATTCATCCAACGCAAGAGGAGTTTATCCTTGTGCAGGTGGGCATGCTGGATCTCAAACTCGATGGCGTTTGGGTGCAGGCCAAGGCCGGAGACTTGGTACGCTTGCCGCGAGGCATTTCGCACGGCTATTTCAACAAATCGGACAAGCCTGCCCGCGCCCTGTTCTGGGTGTCACCCTCCGGAAAGCTGGAGGCGCTGTTCAACCAGTTGCACAATCTGACAGATGTCGAGGAAATCGTCCGCATTTCCGCCGAGCACGAAGTTAACTTCCTGCCTCCCGAGGCCAATGACTGATTGAACCGGCGAGCATCGCTCGATCCCAAAATTGCTTTAAATATAAAATTATTGCTTTTCAACCGCCGCGGTCCTGTTAGCATCGGCAGGTCCGATTTGACCGGAGGTCCGGCGTGCCTCATCTCGCGCCCATGAAAACCAAAGATTGCCGTTTTGGCTATGTGGCCGCCGGCGATCCCGGCATGCCGCCGCTGGTGTTCCTGCATGGAATCGGCGGCGCGGCGCGGGCGTGGCGCGGCCAACTGGATTTTTTTAAGCATCGCTATCGCGCCATCGCCTGGGACATGCCGGGCTATGGCGGATCGGCGCTGCTTCCAACCGTTAGCATTGCTGCGCTCGCGGACGCGTTGCAGGATTTCCTGGGGCAGGTCGGCGCAACCAAACCCATTCTCGTTGGGCATTCGATCGGCGGCATGATCGTTCAGCAACTGCTGGGGAAACATTCTCGTATCGCCAGCGCTATCGTTCTCGCACAAACCAGTCCGGCATTCGGCAAACCTGACGGCGACTGGCAGAAAGCCTTCATCGAGGCGCGGCTCGGCCCGCTCGATCGCGGCGAAACGCTGGCCTCGCTTGCGCCATCCCTTGTGAAGGAACTGGTAGGTGACGACCCGGACATCGGCGGCATCGAGCTTGCCCGCGACTGCATGGCCTGCGTTCCCGAGGCGACCTATCGCGCCACGATGCTCGCGATGTTGGGGTTCGACCAGCGCAACAGACTCAAGGATATCGCGGTGCCGTCGCTGCTGCTGTCGGGCTCGAAGGACAAGAATGCGCCGGCGCCGATGATGGCCAAGATGGCGACGTATATACCATCGGCAGAATACGTTGAACTTAAAGGCGTCGGCCACCTTGCCAATCTGGAACGTCCGGGTGCCTTCAACGCCGCGCTGGATGCTTTTCTGAAAGCCAACGCGGCTGCAACACATGTGACGGCATGATGACGGTGCAGGCCAGCAAAAGCGTAACTGATATCGACGAGATCGATCCGGATGCGCCGATCTTCGATTCACAGGCGTTCCGGCTGAACGACGAACAGGCCGCAATCATCGCGAGCGCGCGAAAGCTTGGCCAAAATGTGTTCGCGGGCCGCGCAGCGGCCTATGATCGTGACGCAAAATTCCCGACCGAGAATTACAGGGACCTGCATCGCGCCGGTCTGCTCGGCATCGCCATTCCCAAAAAGCACGGCGGGCTCGGCGCAGATTATCAGACCTACGCCATAGCGGCGGCCGAGATCGGCCGCTATTGCGGCGCGACCGCGCTAACCTGGAACATGCACGTCTGCTCGACGCTGTGGTCCGGCCCGCTGGCCGACGATCTCGAGATGGACGCCGCGACCCGCGCCGAGCACGAACGCCGGCGCGCCATCCACTACAAACGCATCGTCGAGGACGGCGCGATCTATTCGCAGCCCTTCTCGGAAGGCGGCGCGGCCGCGGCGGGCGGCGTTGCGTTCGGCACAGAGGCAAAACCGGTCAAAGGCGGCTGGCTCGTCACTGGCAAGAAGATTTTTGCGTCGCTTTCCGGCCATGCCGATTATTACGGCGTGCTCTGTACCGAAGTTGCCGAAGGTGAGAAGGCCTCCCGCCGCAACACGCTCTACCTCGCGATACCAGCCAAGGCCGCTGGCGTATCTGCCGTCGGCGACTGGGATCCGCTGGGCATGCGCGGCACGGTCTCGCGCACGCTGTTCTTTAAGGATGCATTCGTGCCGGAGGATGCGGCGCTGATGCCACGCGGTGTCTATTTTCAGGCAGCGATGCGCTGGCCGCACATGTTCCTGACGCTGTCGCCGACTTATGTCGGCCTGGCGCAGGCGGCTTACGATTTCACCGTGCGATACTTACGCGGCGAGGTACCGGACACGCCGCCGGTAAAGCGTCGGATGTATCCGACCAAGCAGATCGCGGTGGCGCAGATGCAGATCAAGCTGGAACAGGTCAAGGCGATCTGGTTTCAGGCGATCTCCGAAGCCCGCGCCAATCCGACCAAGGAGCAGGTGCTCCGCGCCTATGCCGCGCAGTATTCGGCAATGGAAGGCGCCAACGAGATCGCGACGCTGGCGATCCGCACCTGCGGCGGTCAGGCGATGCTGAAATCGCTGCCGCTGGAACGGATCTATCGCGACAGCCGCTGCGGTTCGCTGATGCTGCCGTGGACTGCCGAACTCTGTCTCGATCGCATCGGCCGCGAAGCGCTGTACGAGACTGGCGAAGCGGACGAGTAACTGTGGACCTCTGCAGTTTGATCGAGCGCAACGCGGCGTTCACGCCGGACAAGCCCGCGATCATATTTGAGGGCGAGGCTTTGAGTTACGCGGGCTTGAGTGCACGCATCGACCAGACGGCATGCGCGCTGAAGGCTGAATTGGGTGTCAGCCGCGGCGATCGCGTCGCGATCCTCAGCTTGAACAGGTCTGACTATCTGGTGCTGCTTTATGCCTGCGCACGGCTCGGCGCGATGCTGGTGCCGCTGAACTGGCGTCTTGCAGTGGCCGAGCAATTGTTCATTCTGTCGGATGCCGGGGTAAAGGTGCTGGTGCTCGAGCAGGCTTTTGCGGAGATTCTGCCAGCGCTTGAAAAAAGCCTGCCTAACACAGCCATCGTGGGGCTCGATTTTACCCCTCCCAAGGGACGCGCGTTTGACCTGCTGCTGGCGCAAGCGCGCGGCGACGGCCGCAATCCGCATGCTGATTTGTCTTGTCCGCTGCTGATTGTCTACACATCGGGCACGACAGGAAGACCCAAGGGCGCGGTGCTGCGACAGGAGGCTTTACTGTGGAACGGGGTGATGAGCCAGCACATGCACGCCCTCACCTCGGATGATCATGTGCTCACCGTGCTGCCTTTTTTCCACGTCGGCGGCCTCAACATTCAGACCACGCCGGCCCTGCACCACGGTGCCACCGTGACGATCCATCCGCGCTTCATTCCGGAAGTAGCGCTCGCCACCATTGAACGGGACCGTCCAACATTGACGGTGCTGGTGCCCGCAATCATTCAGGCGGTGACCGACCATCCCGATTGGACCTCGACCGATCTGTCTTCGCTAAAGGCGATCTCGACCGGATCGACCGTCGTGCCACCGCATCTGATCGAACGCTTTGTCGCGCGCGGCGTGCCGGTGCTGCAGGTCTACGGCTCGACCGAAACCTGCCCGGTTGCGATCTATACCCGCCTCGGCGGCGATCTTTCGCGTGTCGGCTCGACCGGCCTCCCCGGCCTCTGCTGCGAAGCGGCGGTGATCGATGATTCCGGCGTCGAGCTGCCGCCGGACACACCGGGCGAGATCGTCGTGCGTGGTCCCAACGTTTTCTCGGAATATTGGGGCAATGAAGCAGCGACCCGGGAGGCGCTGCACGACGGCTGGTATCGCACCGGCGACATCGGCCGCCGCGATGCCGACGGTTATTTTTGGGTGCACGACCGCAAGAAGAACCTGATCATTTCCGGCGGCGAAAACATCTATCCGGCCGAGGTCGAACGCGTGCTTCTGGAGCACCCCGATGTGGTTGAATGCGGCGTCATTGGCCGGTCTGATCCCAAATGGGATGAGGTACCGGTCGCCTATGTTATCAGACGGGCGGGCTGTTCGGTCGAGGCGGAGGATCTGAAGGCGCATGTGCTGACGCAGCTTGCCCGCTTCAAGGTGCCGCGCGATATTGTTTTTGTCGACGATTTGCCGCGAACGGCCTTGGGCAAGGTCCAGCATTTCATGCTGAGACAGCTTGCCGAGCCCACGCGCGCGCAAGGAGAGACCCATTGAAGATCGCGGTGCTTGGCGGCGGCAACGGCTCCTTCGCAGCCGCAGGCGATTTTGCGCTGCAAGGCCATGACGTCCGCTTGTGGCGACGCGATGCGGCTGAGGTAGCGGCCCATCGGGCCGTGGGCTCGCGCATTATGCTTAAGGACGCCAATGGCCGGCGCGACGTGCAACTGGCGCAAGTGACTACAGACATCGCCGAAGCCGTCCGGGATGCTGAACTGATCTTGTGCCCCACACCGGCCTTTGCGCAGCAGGATATTGCGAGGCTGCTCGCGCCGCATCTAATCGATGGGCAGGTGGTATTCCTGCCGCCGGCAACCTTCGGCTCGATGATCTTTGCGAGAGCCCTCCGCGACGCCGGCAACCGCGCGGCGGTGGGCTTTGCTGAGACCGGCACGCTGCCGTGGCTGACGCGCAAGCACGGACCGTTCGAAGTCGCCATCACCATACGCGCCAAACGGCTGCCGGTCGGCGTATTTCCACTGAAGGCTGCCGGGCATGCGCTAGATGTAATCGGGCGGGCATTTCCCGGCGTGATTGAGTCCTGCGGCGACGCGCTGTCGGCGGCGCTGATGAATGCCGGCCCGATCATCCATCCGCCGCTGATCGTGATGAATGCCGGCGCCATCGAACATTTCGGGCGTTGGGACATTCACAAGGAAGGCACGCAGGCTTCGATCCGCCGGGTCACGGACGCGCTCGACGCCGAACGCATCGCGGTACGCGAACGCTTTGGCTATGGCAGCCCGCACTTTCCACTGGCCCATCATTACGCGACCGAGGGCGAGCAATGGATGTATGGCCGTGGCTCGCATGACCGCCTGACCGATTCCGGCGACTGGCGCGAGCGGATTGTGCTCGCAGAGCATCGCTATATGCGGGAAGATTTACGCCTTGGTCTGTCGTTTCTGGCCTCAATTGCTGAGCTGGCCGGCGTTGCAACGCCGCTGGTGAAAGCTTTTCTGACTATCGGAGGAGCGATCTGCGGCGAGGATTTCATGAATCAGGGACGCACTCTCGCAAGTCTCGGTCTCGGCGATCTCGACCGCGAGCGATTGCAGACTTTGTTGCGGGAAGGCTTTCGCCAATGACTACTCGTTCCACGATTGCCTGTCTCGGCGCCGGCCGCATGGGCCGCGGCATTGCGGTGGCATTCGCCTATGCCGGCCACGCCGTCATCCTGATCGATGTCAAGTCGCGCTCTACGGACCAGTTCGCGACGCTCGAGGCCGAGGCGCTCGGCGAAATCAGGAAGACGATGGCAAGCCTGGCGCGGTTTGGATTGCTGGCGGAGAAGGACGCCGGCGCGGTGGTCGCCCGCGTCTCCGTGATGCCCGTGCAAAATATGGCCGCCTCGCTCGCCGCCGCCGGCATCGTGTTCGAGGGCGTGCCGGAAGTGATAGACCTCAAGCGCGAGGTGCTAGCGGCGGCCTCAAAATGCGTCGGGCCTGAAATCATCATCGCCTCGACGACGTCGACGATTCTGGTCGACGACCTCTCCGGCGCGGTCGATCACCGTGAGCGCTTTCTCAACGTGCACTGGCTTAATCCTGCCTATCTGATTCCGCTGGTCGAGATTTCGCCAGGGGCTGCCACGAACCCGGCCGTCATTGCGCGGGTCAAGACCTTGCTCGAGAGCATCGGCAAGGTGCCGGTGGTGTGTGCAGCCACGCCGGGCTTCATCGTACCGCGCATCCAGGCGCTCGCCATGAACGAGGCGGCGCGGATGGTGGAAGAGGGCGTCGCCAGCGCCGAAGACATCGACAAGGCGATCCGCTACGGCTTCGGTTTCCGCTACGCGGTGCTGGGGCTTTTGGAGTTCATCGACTGGGGTGGCGGCGATACTCTGTTTTACGCCAGCCGGTATCTCGAAGGTACGCTTGGCAGCGACCGCTATCGCGCGCCCGAGGTGATTTCACGCAACATGCGCGACGGCCGCATCGGCCTGCGGACTGGCGCCGGCTTCCTCGACTATTCCGGCCTCGACGTCGACGCCTACCGCGAGCAGCGGCTCGCCGCCCTCGTCGAAATGCTCAGGCATTTCGGATTGGCAAGGCCGCCGGTACTCGATCGGGATTAGCCGAACACGTCCTGCAGCACGCCTTCGCGGACCACGGCGACGCCGTCGAGTTCGATCGTGGTGCCCATCATGGGAAGATCGAAATGGCCGGCGGTGTAGCGCCCGGCGAATTCATTGGCGCCGGTGGAAAACAGGAAGTTGCCGGCAACAGCGCGCAGCTCGGTGCCGTTGGTATCGCGCTGGTCGTACATCGCCAGCGCCTCATAGCGGGCGCCGGGATTCATGCCGAACCCGACATGGGATACCGCATAGGCCTCGCGGTCGCCCCACGCCGCGAGATAGGCGCGCATCATCATCGCGTCGGCGCCCTCGCCTTCAAGATCGGTAACGTAATCGTTCCTCAGCATCATCCGAACCGGCGACGTCAGATAACGCTTGAAAGTCAGATTGATGTCGCCGGCCGCCATCACAAGCGTACCGTTGACGGTGCCGCTCTTGGGAAAGCTGACGACGATGCCGCCGGGCCAATGCGCCAGCGTGCCCGGTTTGTCGGTCCAGCCCCACACGCCAACCGTCGAGGCGCCGGCCATGTCGACGTTGAGGTCGGTCCCCGCTTTGGAGGTCACGCGCATCCGCTTGGTTCCGCGCAGCATTTTCGCCGCCGCGCGCACGCGCTTTTCCAGTGCCGCATCGGGCACCATGCGCTCGAGCGCTTCGGGATGCTCGTTGGAGATAACCAGGATGCGCGCGCCCGCTTTCAGTATTTCCGGGGTCTCTACCGCGTGCATCAGCCCCTCGATGGTGCAATCGACCACGAAACCCGCTTGCTGCAGTGCTGTGACAACCGGCGCAAGCCGCTGGATCACCTCGCTGGCGCCGGTTGAGCGGATCGGCACGATCTGGCGGTTGCGCGGCGTCGGTACGATGACGTGAAACGGCTTTGCGCCCATCCGTAACAGCGCGAGTTCGGCCAGATGAACGTTGAGCGCGCGCGACTGCGTCTCCGAAAGTATCGCAGCGGTGTCACCGGGTTTAACCGCGCACCGCTCGAAAATCTCGCAGAACGCGTCGATCCATTTCGCTTCGATGCGATCCGCCAACATGCTTTTAGCTCCAGCTCAAGCGTTGCATCAGACTTCCGGAAATCCTCGCAGCAAGTAGGACCGCAGCCCCTGCAGCAGGCCGTTGAGAATCAGTCCCAGCAGCGAAATCGTGATCAGCGGAACGAACATGTCGACTGCCTGAAAGGTCCGCGCCGCCGTCACCAGGAGATGGCCGAGACCCTCGGTCGAGGTAATCATTTCGGCGAGGAACACCACGATGCAGGAGATCACCAGCCCGATGCGGCAGCCGGTCAAGATTGAAGGCACCGCCGCCGGCAGCACAACCTTGAACAAGATTTGACGGCGTGGCGTACCCGCCGCCATCGCCGACCAGATCAGCTTCTGTTCCACCATCGACGCGCCGTAATAGGTCGAAAGCAGAATCGGAAACAATGCGTCAGCGGCAACGAGCGTGATCTTCGATTCGTGGCCGAAGCCGAGCAACAACAGTAGTGCCGGGTACAGCGCGACCTTGGGCAGCGGTGCCAGTACCCGCACGATAGGACGCACCACTGCGTTGATCGCCGGGATGGCCGCGGCGATAAGACCGATGGTGACGCCCAGGATCACCGCGATCGAGAAGCCTGCGAACAAGCGGAACAGCGTGGCCGCAATCTCGTGCTGAAACGTAGTGTTAGTGAGTTGCTGCGCGAGCCTCATGAGCACGACACCGGGCGGTGGCAACAGCGTCGCCGGGGCGTAACCAAACGATGCAATCGCCTGCCAAACTGCGATCAGCAGCGCGATCGGTGCGATCCCAAGCAGAACATCTGATGTAACAGCGCGTGCGTTCATGCGAAACTCAATGGAATGTCGAAGCCTGGCTCGGACCATCTTACGAGCCTGCTGCGCAGCTTTTCGAAGGCGGCGTCGAGACCGATGCCCATTGCGCCAATGATGATGATCATCGCGTAGACGGTGTCGTACTGTCCCATATCGAGCGAATTGAACAGGATATTTCCGGCGCCGGACTGCCGCGCGATCATCTCGCTCGTAACCATGGTGATCAGCGCGAGCACCAGCCCGGTGCGGCAGCCGGTGAGAATTTCCGGCAGCGCCGCCGGCAGTACGATCCGAGTCATCCGCTGCATTGCCGACAGCCCCATGGCAGCGCCCGACCACAGCATCTTTTCCTCGACCGCTTTTGCGCCCTGAAAACTGTGATAGATCACGGGGAGGCTGACGCCGAGAAAGATAACCAGTATTTTTGCAACTTCGCCGACGCCGAGCCAGAGCATGATGATCGGCATCAGCGCAGCCTTCGGCACCGGATAGGTCACCATCAGCAGCGGATTGAAAAACGACGCCACGCCGCGGCTCCGGCCCATCATCAATCCGAGCGGGATAGACACCATAATAGCAACGCCGAAGCCGATCGCCATGCGCCGGATCGATGCCAGAATGTTGATCAGGGATTCCTTGTCGCCAAGGATGGAGGGGATGGCGCGAAGTGCTTCCAGCGCGGTCGGAAAACTGTCAGTGCTCAGGATTAGCGCAGCGACCTGCCAGACCCCAAGCAGGCCGAGGCAGGCCAGCAGCGGCGCCAAACGCGAGATGAGTGCGTGACCTGAAATCATGGCTGCAACTTGTCTTCGCTGGTGTCATCGATCATGCGCTCGATTTCGACGACGTATTTCTGATAACGGGGATCTAGCAGAAGCTCTGCCCGGCGGCGCGGACGCGCCAGATTGATATTGACGACCTGTTTGATACGGCCGGGCGAACGCGTCATCACCACAACCTTGTCCGACAAGAACACCGCCTCATCGACCGAGTGCGTTACAAACAGCACGGTCTTGCGGTCGCGTTCCCAGATATTGAGCAAGTCGTTCTGCAGCCGCGTGCGGGTATGCGCATCGAGCGCGCCGAACGGCTCGTCCATCAGCAGCACCGCGGGGTGATAGGCCAGCGTCCGCGCCAGCGCGACGCGCTGCTTCATGCCCCCGGACAGTTCCTTCGGGTAAAAGTGCTCAAAACCCCTGAGGCCGACCATCTCGATCAGGCGGCGGCTTTGCGCTTCAGCTTCGGCGTGCTTGACGCCCTGCTGGCGCGGACCATACATCACGTTGCCGAGCAC
>VAZH01000202.1 GCA_005884465.1 Alphaproteobacteria bacterium
CAAGTTACGAATGGCTTGATTTACAGAGCCCTTAATCAATATAGAACTCTCATCGACCCATATCCAGCCTTCAATTATATGCGAGATTGATCCTCGCAAACTAGGGCGTTATCGATCAAATTTGGCCTGTTTCGAATATGGACGCAACGCGGAGCGTCACTCCGAGCTGTCGCGCGGCGTTTATATTACGAGGCCGCCGCCTTCGTTGCGAGCTGATTCATGGCGCTAAAAGGGGAAACGCCTTTTATGATCGGACCGCAACAAGATGCGTAAGCGGCAAAGAGGCGGGTTCAATTTCTTCAGGAAGAAGCGATTTGGTGCCGCTATCTCGCCTAGCGCTCATCGGTGATGACTTTACCGTCGTCCGGTAGGCGTCCCGGCGCCACGAGCTCGACGGCGCCCTGAAGCTTGGTCAACGCGCGCAGCGTCGAGGCGATGTCGCCGCGAAGTGCCTCGCTTGGCGAGGTGCATTCCGCCTTCAGCGTCATCACATCGGTTTCGCCGGCCCGCGTCACGACGAGACGCAACCGCCGCAGCTCGGGATGACGCTTGCCGATCTCCGCGATCTGCTCGGGCCGCACGAACATGCCCTTGACCTTGGTGGTTTGATCGGCGCGGCCCATCCAGCCCTTGATGCGCATGTTGCTGCGTCCGCACGGGCTGCGGCCGGGTAAGACGGCCGTGAGATCCCCGAGCGCGAGACGGATCCAGGGGTGAACGGGGTCGAGCGAAGTCACGACGATCTCGCCGACGTCGCCCTCGGGCACGGGATCGCCGGTGCCGGGCCGCACGATCTCCAGGATCAGCCCCTCATTGACGACCAAGCCCTCGCGGGCCGGCGTTTCGAACGCCACCAGGCCGAGATCGGCGGTGCCGAACGCCTGATAGGCCTCGACCCCGCGCAAGTTTATTTCCTGCTGCAAAGATTTCGGGAATGCTGCACCCGAGACCAGCGCGCGCTTGATCGAGGAGACATCGCGCCCCGCGCTCTCGGCGGCATCGAGCAGGATTTTGAGGAAATCGGGGGTGCCGCTGTAGCCGACCGGACGATAGGCCTCGATCAGCTCGAATTGCGCGTCGGTATTGCCGGGACCGGCCGGAATAACCGCGCAGCCAAGCGCACGCGCAGAGGCATCGAAGATAAAGCCGCCGGGCGTCAGGTGATAGCTGAAGGTATTCAACACGACGTCGCCGGGCCGGAAGCCCGCCGCGAACAGCGCCCGCACGCCGCGCCAGGGATCGGCATGGGTGGGCTCGGGCTCGAAGATCGGGCCGGGCGAGGTAAACAGCCGCCCGAATGAGCCAGGAAGCCCTGAGACAAGCCCGCCGAACGGTGGGGCGGCCTTGTGCAGGGCAGGGAGGTCCGATTTACGCAGCACCGGCAGGCGCGCCAACGCCGCTCGGCTGGTGATGCCAGCCGGATCGATGCCTTTGAGACGCTGGGCATAGGCCGGTGCCGCCATCGCTCTGCGCAGCATGTCCGGCAGCCGCGCAAACAGGTCGGCCTCGCGCATCGCGGGCTCGCGTGTCTCGAGGGCGTCATAGTGGTCGGTCATGTCGTCGTTACCATTGCGCCCAACGAATCGTCCCCGTCATTCCGGGATGGTCCGCAGGACCAGACCTCAGATGTGCATTGCACATCGGGGAATCTCGAGGTTCCGGGTTCGCGCCTTGCGCGCCCCGGAACGACGCGCAAAGATTTTCCCTCACAGCCACCGCTTCCGCCGCTTAAAACTTTTCAAATTCTTGAAACTCTTGCGCTGGTCGCCGGCGCCGCCGAGGTAAAACTCCTTGACATCCTCATTGTCGCGCAACTCGTCGGCACTGCCGTCGAGCACCACCTTGCCTTGCTCCATGATGTAGCCGTGGCTTGCGACCGAGAGCGCGGCGCGCGCGTTCTGCTCCACCAGCAAAATGGTGACGCCGAGGTCGCGGTTGATCTTCTTGATGATCGCGAAAACCTCCTTGACCAGCAACGGCGACAATCCCATCGACGGCTCGTCCATCAGGATCATCTTCGGGCGCGCCATCAGCGCCCGGCCGATCGCCAGCATCTGCTGCTCGCCGCCGGAGAGATAGCCGGCCAATCCGGTGCGCTCCTTCAGGCGCGGGAAATAGTTAAAGACCATGTCGATGTCGGCGCCGACCTCATTGTCGCTGCGGGTGAAGGCGCCGAGCCTTAGATTCTCCAGCGACGTCATGTCGGCGATGATGCGGCGGCCTTCCATCACCTGAAAGATGCCGCGGCGGACGATCTTGTCGGGATCGATGCCATTGATGCGCTCGCGGTCGAACACGATTTCGCCGCGGGTGACTTCGCCGTCCTCGGTCTTGAGCAATCCGGAAATCGCTTTCAGCGTCGTCGACTTGCCCGCGCCGTTGGCCCCTAACAGCGCGACGATGGCGCCCTGCGGCACCTCGAGGCTCAAGCCGCGCAGCACCAGGATGACGTCGTCATAGACCACCTCGATGTTGCGCACGGAGAGCAAGGGCGCGGTGGCGGCGGCTGGCGCGGCGCGGGCTGTATCGGCATCAACAGTCATTGAGACCTGTCGTATTGTAGGGTGTCATTGCCGGGCTTGACCCGGCAATCTATCCTCTAGGCAAGAGTCCTTTTAAGATGGATGCGCGGGTCAAGCCCGCGCATGACGATTCGTGAGCGGAGCGAGCCGCTATCTCACCACCCCAGCCATTCCGGCTTGCGCGGCAGATCGACGGTCTTGACCTTCTCGAGCTTGATAGTGCCCTTGGCCATGAGGTCATTGAGATCGCCATCGGTCGGGCCGGAGATTTTCGAACGGTAGATATCGACCTTGAGCGTGCCGCGATGGTCCTTCTCGGTCCAAGTCGAGGGATTGCAGACACCCTCCATGCCGGCCGGAACCCAATCCTTCTTCTGGTAGAAACCCTTCGCGACGTTCTCGCCGGTCGCGCCGCCGTTTTTGGCGGCCCAGTCGAGCGCTTCCTTCACGTACAGCGCGCTGCAAACGGCCGCGATGTAATGCACGGGGCGATAAACCTTGCCGGACGGGTCGGATATCTTGGAAATTTCCATTACGGTTTTCATGCCCGGCGCGTTGCCGCCCCAGATCACAGCGGTCCGCAACGGGAAGATCACGCCGTCGGCGGCGTCGCCGGCGGTCTTGGCGGCATTCTCGTCCATGCCCCAGACGTTGCCCAGGAACTGCACATCGACACCGGCGGTCTTGCAAGCCTTCAGCACCGATATGTTGGAGCCGGAGGTGTTGCCGAGATAGGCGTAATTGGCGCCTGAACTCTTCAGGCTCAGGCACTGGGCGCTGTAATCGCCGGGCGCCAGTGCAAATACCAGCGGCGGCAATACTTCGAAGCCGAGCTCGGTGGCGAGCGCCTCGCCGGCCGCCTTGGGCGCATTCGGATAAGGGTGGTTCGCGCCCATATGAACGAACTTCGGCTTGCCGGGTTTGCCCTTGGCCTTCCAGTCCTCCGCCGCCCAGATCAGCAGCGCCCGCATCGCGTCGGAATAGCTCGGGCCATAGAAGAAATTGTAGGGCGCGGGTTTCGCCTTGCCGCTGGCGCCTTCCGGATCGGTGAGAGCTGCGGCATAGGAGGCGGAGAAATACGGGATCTTGTCCTGCGCGACGAAGCCGGTCAGCGCCTCGGTGTCCGCGGTGCCCCAGCCCATAATCGCCGCAACCTTGTCGGCGCCTGACCACTTCTTGTAGAGCGCGATCGCGCGCGGCACCTGATAGCCGTAGTCGTTGGTATCGACTGCGAGTTGCTTGCCGCCGACACCACCGCTCTTGTTGACCCAGGCAAAGGTGTCCGCGATGCCTTGTCCATACGGCGTTCCGACTTCCGATGTGCCGCCGGAATAATCCGCGAGATGGCCGATCGGGATCTGGGCCTGCGCCGCGGTCGCTGCGCCGCCGAGCAGCAGCGCGAGCGAAACGGTACTGAGTAGGGATTTCATGGTCATAGGCATTTTCCTCCGGTTCCTTGTTGAGCTCTATTGTAGTCGGTCCCGTTCCAACCTCAATGCGAAAACGGATAGAGTTTCCAGTAAGTCTTGATCTGCCGCCAGCGATGCGCGAGCCCGTCGGGCTCGAACATCAGAAACGCGATGATGATCAGCCCGATTGCGATCTCGCGCAGGAAGGAGATGTTGGTGTTGAGCGACAGCGCCTTGTCGATGGCGCCGCCTTTCAGGCTCGCGCTGATCCATTCCATTGATTCCGGCAGCAGTACCACGAACGCGGTGCCCATCAGGGTTCCCATGATCGAACCGGTGCCGCCGATGATGATCATGGCGAGAAAGATGATCGAGCGTTCGATCCCAAAGCCTTCATTCGAGACCACCAGCTGATAATGCGCATAGAGCGCTCCGGCGATGCCGGCAAAGAACGCCGCCAGCCCGAATGACAGCGTGCGGTATTTTGTCAAGTTGATGCCCATGATTTCTGCCGAAAGGTAGTGATCGCGGATCGCCACCAGCGCGCGACCGTCGCGCGTGCGCATCAGGTTGGTAACAAGGAGAAAGCTGACCACCAGATAGGCCAGCACCACGTAGAAATATTGCCGGTCGCCGCGGAAAGTGTAGCCGAAGATCGAGAACGGATTGGCGCTGGCCGGCACCGAGCCGCCCGAGAACCAGTCGGCGCGCGAGAAGAAGTCGAGCAGGATGTATTGCGCGGCGAGCGTGGCAATGACGAGATAGAGCCCTTTGAGCCGCGCCGCCGGCACGCCGAAGATCAGGCCGACCATAGCCGTGACGACGCCCGCCAGCGGAATGGCGAAGAATACCGGGATCGGCGAGTTGTTCGAGATGTAGGCGGAGGTGAAAGCGCCGAACAAAAAGAACGCGGCGTGTCCGATCGAAATCTGCCCGGTAAAGCCGACCAGAATGTTCAGGCCGAGGGCGGCGATCGCAAAAATGCCGATCTGGATCAGGATGCTCAGCCAGTATTCGGTGAACAGCTGCGGCGCGAAGCCGATCAGGATGATACCGACAATCGCCGCGTTGCGGCTGGTCGTGGTTGGAAAGATCGTGGTGTCGGCCGCATAGGAGGTGCGGAAGTCGCCAGCCGGAATCAGAGAGGGGCTCGCCATTTATTACACCCGCTCGATGTCTTCGGTGCCGAACAAGCCGTAGGGCTTGATCATCAGGATAATGATCAGCACGTAGAACGGCGCGACTTCGTAGAGATTGCCCCAGTGCAGATATTGGCTGTCGACATATTGCGCGATGTTTTCCAACAGGCCGATGATGATGCCGCCGAGCACCGCGCCGCCGATTGAGTCGAGCCCGCCGAGGATCGCCGCCGGAAACACCTTGATGCCATAGGCCGACAGGCCGGACGACACGCCGTTGACGCCGGCCACCACCACGCCCGCAACCGCCGAAACTGTCGCCGAGATCGCCCACGCCATCGCGAACACGGCTTTGACGGAAATGCCGAGCGACTGTGCCACCTGCTGGTTGAACGCGGTGGCGCGCATCGCCAAGCCATATTTCGAAACCCGGAAAAACCAGGCCATGCCGACCATCATCGCCACCGACACGACGAGGCTCATTACATAGACGGTCTGGATTTGCAGGCCCAACATATTCACGCACTGGCTGGTGAACACGCGCGGGAAAGGCTGCGGATTGACGCCAAAAATCCATTTCAGCGAGGCCTGAAACACCGTCGACAACCCGATGGTCACCATGATCACCGAAATGATCGGCTCGCCGATCATTGGCCGCAGGATCACGATCTGGATTGCGATGCCGAATACGAACATGAAGATG
>VAZH01000185.1 GCA_005884465.1 Alphaproteobacteria bacterium
CAGCGCGCGCAGCGTGTCGACATCGAGATCGTTGGTGGGCTCGTCGAGCAGCAGCACATTGGCGCCGGATTTGAGCATCTTCGCCAGATGCACGCGGTTGCGCTCGCCGCCCGACAGCGAGCCGACCTTCTTTTGCTGGTCGGCGCCCTTGAAATTGAACGAGGAGCAATAGCCGCGCGAATTGACCTCGCGCTTGCCGAGCAGGATCAGCTCGTTGCCCGCGGAGATTTCCTCCCACACGGTCTTCTTGCCATCGAGCGAGTCGCGCGACTGGTCGACATAGCCGAGATGCACGCTGTCGCCGATCGTGATGGCGCCCTTGTCCGGCGTCTCCTGCTTGGTGATCATCCGGAACAGCGTGGTCTTGCCGGCGCCGTTCGGGCCGATCACGCCGACAATGCCGCCCGGCGGCAGCTTGAACGTCAAATCGTCGATCAGAAGCCGCTCGCCAAACCCCTTGGTCAGTCCCTCGAAATCGATGACGTTCTGACCGAGCCGCTCGGCCACGGGAATCGTGATCTGCGCGGTCTGGGTCTGCTTCTCATTGGCCAGCTTCAGAAGTTCTTCGTAACGCTGGTAGCGCGCCTTGGATTTGGCCTGACGTGCCTTGGGCGAGGCCGCGATCCATTCCTGCTCGCGCACCAGCGTGCGCTGATGCGCGGCCTCCTCGCGGCCCTCCTGCTCGAGACGTTTCTGCTTCTGCACCAGCCAGGACGAATAATTGCCCTCGTAGGGAATGCCCCTGCCGCGGTCGAGTTCGAGAATCCAACCCGTGACGTTGTCGAGGAAATAGCGGTCGTGGGTGACGATCAGGATCGCGCCGGGATATTGCCGCAGGTGGCCTTCCAGCCACGATACCGATTCGGCGTCGAGATGGTTGGTAGGCTCGTCCAAGAGCAGCAAGTCGGGCTGGTCGAGCAGCAGCCGGCACAGCGCGACCCGGCGGCGCTCGCCGCCGGAGAGTTTTTCGACCTCGGCGTCATCGGGCGGGCAGCGCAGCGCGTCCATCGCCTGGTCGACCTTGCTGTCGAGATCCCATAGGCCCGCGGCCTCGATCTCGTCCTGCAATTTGGTCATCTCCTCGGCGGTCTCGTCGGAATAGTTGACCGCCAGCTCGTTGTAGCGATCGAGGATCGCCTTTTGCTTGGCGACGCCCAGCATGACGTTCTCGCGCACCGTCCTGGTGGCGTCGAGCTGCGGCTCCTGTTCGAGGTAGCCAACCCGCGCGCCCTCGGCGACCCACGCCTCGCCGTTATATTCCTTGTCGATGCCGGCCATGATCCGCAGCAGGGTCGATTTGCCGGAGCCGTTGACGCCGAGCACGCCGATCTTGGCGTCGGGATAAAACGACAGATGGACGTTATCGAGCACCTTGCGGTTGCCGGGATAGGTCTTGGACAAACCTTGCATGAAATAGACGAACTGGCGCGCCATCGCGATCCCTGAAAACGAGAGGATTTATGGAAATTTGCTGCCGCTGATGTAGCGGCGTGGCTTCCAAAGGGCAACCGCGGACAACGCGTGTTTTCCTGATTTTCGCCGCGGGTTCTTCAAGACCGGCTTGGACCAAGACCCGCACTGGAATCATAGGCTTCTCGAGTCCTTTCGGATCCAAAATTAGCTCAGGAGGGGGTCTGCGAGGTTGGGGGAACTTCGGATTCGGGACACCGGCGTTTGCCATCCGTTCACCAGTATCATTACCGATAGCAACAATTGAAACCTTCTTTTAATGACTCCCGCCGGAGACTACCCGCCAGCGCTCAAAAAAGCGCTCCGCGCGACAGAAGTCGTCGGACAAAAAAGGCAGGATCGTCATGGCGACTCTCGCATCTTCGCCGCGGGTAGCAGACAATCGGAATCGCGAACCCGGCCTACTCGCCGAAATCAAGACCTTCTGGCGCCTGTTCTTCGCCAGGGCGTTCAACCCATACCGGCCGGAGCTGCATTATATGCGCGGCCCGGGTCCGGCCTGGCGCGCCAAGCACGCGGCGTCCTCGCGCCGGCGTTCGAGCTGAGCATTTCAAACCTCTGAGCCGCGAACGGTTTTAGGCCTGCGGGCGCTTTTAGGGCCGCGGGCGCTTTTTGGCCGCGGGCGCTTGCGCGCCCAAGCGTTGCGCGCGACCATGGTGCTTCCCGGACGGCGCGGCTCGCGCCGCCATCATCGCCATGAACGGATTTTCCCATGACGCGGCTGCGCTGTGCAATTCTCGATGACTATCTCAACCTGGCCTTGCGGGTCGCGGACTGGTCCAAGGTCAGAGATCGCGTCGATGTCACGGTGTTCAACGAGCCGTTTGCTTCGCCCGAGGCCGCCGCCGGCGCGCTGAAGGATTTCGAGATCATCTGCGCGATGCGCGAGCGCACGCCGTTTCCCCGCACGCTGTTTGCGGCATTGCCCAAACTGAAGCTCCTGATCACCTCGGGCATGCGCAACGCCGCGCTCGATCTGGAAGCCGCGAAAGACCATCAGGTAGTGCTGTGCGGGACGCAATGGGGACGCGATCCCACCGCGCCGCTGACGATGGGCCTGATACTGGAATTGACCCGCAACATCGGCCGCGAGAACGCCCGCATGCATGCCGGCGAACGTTTACAAAAATTCGTCGGCATGGAGATCGAGGGCAAGACGTTAGGGGTGGTCGGCCTCGGCAAGCTCGGCAGCAAGGTTTCGGGATTGGCGAAGGCGTTCGGCATGAACGTGATCGCGTGGAGCCCGAACCTGACGCCGGAGCGATGCAAGGAAGTCGGCGTCGGCTACGCCACCAAGGAGGAATTGTTTTCGACCGCCGACATCGTCACCATCCACGTGGTGCTGAGCCAGCGCTCGCGTGGACTGGTGGGAACTTCGGACCTGGCGCGCATGAAGCCGACGAGTTATCTCGTCAACACCGCGCGCGGGCCGATCGTCGACGAAGCAGCGTTGCTGCAAACCCTGCAGCAGAGGAAGATCGCAGGCGCTGCGGTCGACGTGTTCTCGGTCGAACCGCTGCCGGTCGATCATCCCTTCCGCAAGCTCGACAACATCGTGGTGACGCCGCATCTCGGCTACGTCACCGAAGAGGGTTTTCGCAACCACTATAGCCAGATGGTCGATGGCATCGACGCCTGGTTCCAGGGCGAGCCGCTGCGAAGACTGGCGTAGATCAAATCATCTCATGATTGGCGTGCCCCGGATGCTGCGCGGCGCGCCGCTCTTGCGGCGTGATGCGCTGCTGATCCGGGGTCTATCTTGTTGAGCTGAGAATGGGTCCCGGCTCTGCGGAGCAACGCAAGAGCGTTGCACCGCGTCCGGGACACGAGTCCTAGCGCACCGTCACCGGCGCGGGCAGCGGCGGCACGACGGTCGGCTGCGTGCCGGGAGCGCCCGACATCTGCGCCGGCGCGGGGGATGCCGACGCGGCAGGTCCGGGCACCGGCTGCGCCGAGGCCGTAGCGGTTCCCGGCGGTGGACCGCCCGGGAACACCACCACGCGGGTGCCGACCTTGACGCGGTCGAACAGGTCCGAGACATCCTCGTTGAGCATGCCGATGCAGCCCGACGAGACGAACTTGCCGATCGTCGAGGGCTGATTGGTGCCGTGGATGCGATAGACGGTGGAGCCAAGATACATCGCCCGGGCGCCGAGCGGGTTGCCCGGTCCGCCCGCCATGAAGCGCGGCAGATAAGGCTGACGCTCGATCATCTCGGTCGGCGGATGCCAATCCGGCCATTCCGCCTTGCGCGAGATTTTCTGCACCCCGTTCCAGGTGAAGCCGTCGCGGCCGACGCGGACGCCGTAGCGGATCGCGCGCCCTCGACCCAGCACGTAATAGAGATAGGTGTGCGGGGTATCGACGATCAGCGTTCCCGGCGGCTCCTTGGTCGCGAAGCCGACTTCCTGCCGGCGCAAGTTCGGCGGCAGTTGCGCAGGCCCAACCTCCGGCTGTTCTTCCGGCGGCAGCGAAGACAGCACCATCGGCCTGCCGTCGGGGCCCACCGGAGGCTGCACCGATCCGGTGATGGCACCCGGAGGGCCAATGGCCTCGGGCGGACGCAAGGCGCGATTGTCTTCATTGGGATTGAAGCCCGGTCCGGGAATGCGGCCATCGACGTTGCCGCGATCCGAATAGATCACCGGCGGCGGGCCGTCGGGACGGCCATAACGCGGATCATTGGGCGAAAGGATCGGACCGGTCGGCGCGCCACGGTCGGAATACACCGGCGGAGCACCCTCGGGCCTGCCATAGCGCGGATCATCCGGCGAAAGGATCGGACCGGTCGGTGGGCCACGGTCGGAATAAATCGGCGGAGCACCCGCGGGGCGGCCATAGCGCGGATCATCCGGTGAAAGGATCGGACCGGTCGGTAGGCCACGGTCGGAATAAACCGGCGGAGCAGTCGCGGGCCGGCCGTAGCGGGGGTCATCGGGCGAAAGGATGGGGCCAGTCGGTGCGCTACGGTCGGAATAAATCGGACGCCCATAGCGCGGATCATCCGGCGAAAGCCCCGGGCCGGGCGGCGGCAGCGCAGTCGACCTCTGGCCGTTCGGCAGCGCCTCGTCATCTTCCAGCAAGTCGGCATCCAACTCGGTAGGAGCGCGGCGATAATCGGGGTAGCCGCCGGACGGATAAGGCAGCGGCGCCGTCGAATAGACCGAAGCGGGCGGAACCGGGTACCCTTGCGCGAGCGCGAGCGAACTTGCCGCCGCGCCAGCCATCACGGCAGCGCAAATCGTCAGAATGCGTTTGATCATCATCGCCCTTGTATAAACCCCAAGCCGCCACCGGACCGTTAACGGCAGATGGCCGAAGATAGCGGCGCATTCAAGACAAATCCGCGTA
>VAZH01000186.1 GCA_005884465.1 Alphaproteobacteria bacterium
GATCACGAGATTTTCGGCCAAAGCGCGGTGGATTTCGTCGATCTGACGGTTCGAGCGTGCATCGTCGGAGACCAGCTTGCCGAGATCGACGCCCGTAATCTCCGCGCCGATGATCGGGGTGAGCTTTTCGACCGCGATGGTCTCGTAGGGTTCGCCCCCGTCGGCGGCGTGCCGATAGCGGGGTCCCTGCTTGCTGGATAGCGAAGACATGGCGGTCCTCCGATAGTTTTTGATTGGTGACTATCGTAGCGCGGATGGGCCCTCGGGTCACGCCTTCGGCGTGCCCAAGGGTAAACTCCGCGCTATCCGGGACCGGTCGGTCCATTTGCGAGATGACCCCGGATTTCGCTGGCGCTTAAGCCGGGCTACACTCGCGTACATGGAGGCGCTCATGGGTAAAAACAGCCGTTTGGGCAAGTTCCCGAAAACTCGGCGAGGTAAACAAGTTCGCCCCGGCAAGCGTCATCCGCTGTTCGGCGCATTGAAGGACGTTACGTTCATTCCGCCGGGAGTCGATCTGACCGAGCCAGCCGATCCCGACTGGGGCAAAGTCTATGAGCAGCGGAGTCCGGATGGAGCGAAGCGCAATCCGGGGGCCACCTAACGACTTGCGACAATCCCGGATTTCGCGGAGCCTGTCATCGGGCGGCGCTTTGCGCCGACCCGTTGGCTGCATCCGGGCTACGCTTTGTGTGCCCTACTCCGCCGCCGTCGGCTTGGCGCCGGCGCCGTAGCGCTGGTTGATGTAGTCGATCACCAGCGCCTTGAACTCGGCGGCGATCGTGGGTCCGCGCAGGGTGCGGAATTTCTTGCCGTCGACGAACACCGGCGCGGCCGGCGCTTCGCCGGTGCCCGGCAGCGAGATCCCGATATTGGCATGCTTGGATTCGCCGGGGCCGTTGACGATGCAGCCCATCACGGCGACGTTCAACGCCTCGACGCCGGGATACTGCGTCTTCCAGTTCGGCATCTCATCGCGGATGAAATCCTGGATCGAGCGCGCCAGTTCCTGGAACGTGGTCGAGGTGGTGCGGCCGCAGCCCGGGCAGGCCGCCACCAGCGGCACGAAGGTGCGGAAGCCCATGGTCTGCAGCAGTTCCTGCGCGACCTGCACCTCCAGCGTGCGATCGCCGCCGGGCTCCGGCGTGAGCGAAATCCGGATGGTATCGCCGATGCCGTCCTGCAGGAGAATGCCGAGCGCCGCGGCCGAGGCCACGATGCCCTTCGATCCCATGCCGGCCTCGGTGAGGCCGAGATGGATCGCGTAATCCGCACGTGACACCAGTTCCCTGTAGACCGCGATCAGGTCCTGCACCGCGGAGACTTTCGCCGACAGGATGATGCGGTTCTTCGGCAGGCCGATTTCCTCCGCGCGCGCCGCCGACAGCAATGCCGATTGCACCATCGCCTCGCGCGTCACCGCGCGCGCCTCGAGCGGGTCGGGCGACTTGGCGTTGTCTTCCATCAGCCGGGTGAGCAATTCCTGATCGAGCGAACCCCAATTGGCGCCGATCCGCACCGGCTTGTTGTTCTTGAGGGCGATCTCGACGATGTCGGTGAACTGGCTGTCGCGCTTGTTCTTGAAGCCGACATTGCCGGGATTGATGCGATATTTGTCGAGCGCCTCGGCGCAGGCCGGATGCTCCGCCAGAAGCTTGTGGCCGATATAATGGAAATCGCCGATCAAGGGCGTGGTGATGCCGCGCTTGCGCAGCCCGTCGCGGATATGCGGCACCGCGGCTGCGGCCTCGTCGCGGTCGACCGTGATCCGCACCAGTTCGGAACCGGCGCGCGAAAGCGCCGCGATCTGCGCCACCGTGCCTTCGACATCGGCGGTGTCGGTGTTGGTCATCGACTGCACCACGATCGGCGCGCCCCCGCCGACGGCGACATTGCCGACCATGACCTGGGTGGTTTTGTGCCGGCCCCGGGGCGCGGCGACGTCGTCCTGCGGCGGCTTTATTGGCTTGTTCATGGCGTCTCGAATATCAGGTTTTGGTAACATTCAGCAATGGATCAATGGCAACCGGCCCCACCGGGCTGGGCCTGTTGACCAGGTAAAGCCCTGCAATCACAAGCAAAGCGGCGGCGCCGAACGCCAGCGTCAGGGCGTCATGCATGATGAAATAGCTAGCCACGACGCCAAACAAAGGGGTGATAAAGGTAAAAGCCGACAATTTGCTGGCGGAATAGGTTTTGACCAGCGCAAACCACAAGAGATACGTCAATCCGACCACCCAAATCGCCTGATAGGCCATCAGCGATAGCGCCAAGGTCCCGGGAACCCGGGTCAGGGTTTCGCCCGAAAGCCATGCCGCCAGAGCCAGAATCGGGATCGACACCGCCACCTGGTATCCCAACGCCTTTTCCGCGGGAGCCATGAGCAGCGGGGTGGCTTTTACAATCAGCGTCGTCGCCGCCCACAACGCGGCGCCCCCGACAATCATCAGGTCGCCCAGCAGCACATTTGCATCGACATTGGCCTGGGGAACGCCGATCGCCAGCGCGACACCTGTGAAGCACAATGCAAGACCGCCCCATTGCGAGGTGCGCAGCCGTTCGCCAAGAAACAAATACGACCCGAACGCGACGAAAAACGGCGCGGTATAGATAAACACCACCCCGCGCGATGCCGAGGTGAACAGCAGACCGCGAAAGATCAAAACGAATTCGATGCCGAACAGCACGCCGGCAAACAGGCCGGCGCGCAGCGTGCCGTCGCGTTTGAAAATCCTCACGCCGCGCAGCCGCGCGATCAGAAGCAGCACCGGCAACGCGCCGGCGGAGCGGATGGTGGCCTGCAGGATCGGCGGAATGTCGGGCAGCGCCAGCTTGACGGCGATCTGATTGAAACCCCAGCTCAGGCACAGCATCAGCATCACCGCAACCGCACCCGGGCTGAGCGGACGCCCGGCCGAACTTATCCGCATTTCATGTGATGACATCGAAGCTATCTCCGGCTTGTCGCCGTGTTGTTATTTCTGACAATGCATGCAGGTGCCGGTGATTTCCACCACCGACAATTTAGGCGCAAAGCCCGTGGCGCGCGCGGCGGTGTTGATACTTTGCGCCGCCGGCATCGCTGGAATCTCGCCGACCGAACCGCAGCGCTCGCAGATCAGAAATGCCACCATCGCCGCAGCGTCATGGTCATGCGCGCAGGCGAGATAGGCGTTGCGGCTCTCGATGCGGTGGACCAGACCGTTTTCCATCAAAAAATCCAGCGCGCGATACACCGTGATCGGCGCCGGCCGCGGCATCGATTTCGCCAGTTCATCGATCACTTCGTAAGCGCCGAGCGGGCGGTGGCTGGACAACAGCGCCTGCAACACCTGGCGGCGGATCGGCGTGAATTTCTGCGCCCGCCGCTCGCACACCCGTTCGGCATGATCAAGCGCGTCCGCGGTGCAGCGGCCGTGATCGTGATCGGGCGCGGGGAACGTCGGTTTTGCGAGTACCATCAGGAAATCATGTAACGCGGTTGAACCGGACCGTCTAATCTTTCGCGATCATCGGAAAATTGCACTGCAGCATCAGTAGCATTTCGCGGGCGCAAAGTCGAAACGCCCGGCACCCGCCCACAGCAAGCCATGTGCTGTCAGCGGGGCAGCCCTCCCATAAACCGCCATGTCAAATTCATAAGCTAGCTTATAATATCACAAGCTTAGGGAGATGACCTAATGCCGCCGATTTGAAGTTCCTGCCGTGATTGCCGCAAGTTCGTGCCAGGAACTTCAAATCGAAAAGCGGCACTAGCAATCAAGAATCCTGGTGCCCCTTTGTTTTCGAAGTTCGTGTCGGAGGGGCCGCAATGTTTCACGAACTTCGAAAACGGTGCACCAGATGGCCCGCGGTTCCGTGGATATGAATTTGCTGTTTACGCTCGGCGAGGTGCAGCGGCTGGTGCGCGCCTATGCCGACAAGCAGGCGGCGCGCTACGGCATTACCCGCGCGCAATGGGCGGTGCTGGCCAAGGTCGAGCGCAGCGAGGGCCTGAAACAGTCCGAACTCGCCGAACTGATGGAAATGCAGCCGATCACGCTGACGCGGCTGGTCGACCGGCTCTGCGATAATGGCTGGATCGAACGCCGCGGCGACGACACCGACCGCCGCGTCAACCGGCTCTATCTGCGCAAGGCCGCGCGCCCATTGCTCGGCAAGCTGAGCGGGCTGCGCTCCGAGCTGACGGCGACCGCGCTCGAGGGCATCAACCCCGCAGACGCCCACCGTCTGCTTGTTCAACTGGAAACCATCAAGGAAAACGTGCGCAACGCGATACAAACTACGCCGGGCGAACCGGCGAGGAAGGAACAGCACTATGGCTGATCCGGTACTGAAATTTCCACCCGACCAGAAGGCCAATCCTTCACCAAAACCCCGGACCAAAATTGCCGCGGAGCCGCGCCGCCGCCTGATGGCCGGGATGCGGCGTTATCGTCGCGTGCTTTTGCTGGTGGTGTTGCCGCTGGTGGCGCTGATTGCCGGGCTGACTTTCTATCTCAATGGCGGCCGCTATGTGACCACCGACGATGCCTATGTCGGCGCGCAGAAGGTTCTGATCACGCCCGACATTTCCGGCAAGATCATCAGCGTTGCCGTGAAAGAGGGCCAGCAGGTCTCGACCGGCGACACCATGTTCCAGATCGATCCGGTGCCGTTTCAACTGGCGCTGGCGCAGGCGCGCGCCAAGCTCGAGGATGCCAAGACCAGTCACGACAACTTCGTCGCCAACGTCAAGCTCTACGATCAGACCATCGAAATCATCAACGCCGGCATTGCGATCAAGCAGCGCGACGTCGAGCGCAAATCCGCGTTGGTGAAAAGCAATGTCGGATCGCAGCTCGATCTCGACAACAGCTCGACCGGGCTGGTCACCGCGCAGGCCCAGTCGCAACTGGTCAAGCAGCAGAGATCGACCGCCCTCAATCAATTGCTCGGCGATCCCGATCTGCCGCTGGAAAAGTTTCCGGCCTACCTGCAGGCCAAGGCCGCGCTGGACGACGCCCAGCGCAACCTCGATCTGACCACCGTACGGGCGCCGATGAACGGCATCGCGACCCAGGTCGATCAGATTCAGCTCGGCCGTTTCGTCATCGCCGGCACGCCGGTGTTCTCCGTCATCGACACCTCAAAACCCTGGGTCGACGCCAACCCGAAGGAATCGGATTTTACCTATGTCGCGGTCGGACAGCCGGTGACCATCGAGGTCGATGCTTTCCCCAATCATTTGTTCAACGGCACCGTGGGCTCGCTGAGCCCGGGAACCGGAGCGCAATTCGCGATCCTGCCGCCGCAGAACGCCACCGGAAACTTCGTCAAGGTGGTGCAGCGCGTGCCGGTGCGAATCTATTTCGACAGCAATGACAAATACGTCAGGAAGCTGAAGGCGGGCATGAGCGCCTATACCACGATCGACACCGGCCATCGCCGCTCGCTCGCCGGTCTGCTCGGCTCCTCGCCGGCGGCCGCAGCCAAAGAGGACTAGAGGCCATGAGCACGATGGCCGCGGCGCCCGTTGCCGTCCCCGGTCTGCGCCGGAACATGGTGACGATCTGCGCCATGACCGCGACCATCATGCAGGCGCTGGACACCACCATCGCCAATGT
>VAZH01000187.1 GCA_005884465.1 Alphaproteobacteria bacterium
AGCAGGCGCGCCGGATCGTTGGTGCGCGGCTGCGCCTCGTCGTCGCTTCCGCGCACCACCTTGCGCAACTGTTCGAGCACGAAGCTGGCGACGGTGGTGTCTTGGCCGCGTTCGATGGCGCGCTCGAACTCCCGCATCAGCAGCGCCTGCGATTGCGGCGGAAGCTGCACGAGATAATCCCTCAGCCGCTCGGTCGATGTCTGGCTCATGCGCCCGGTATGCACGCTCTTGTCGGACGTACGGCAAAGCGCGTCCACCGGTCATCATAAAAGCCCCGGCATTAAGAAGTCGTTAGTAATGGTTGTAC
>VAZH01000188.1 GCA_005884465.1 Alphaproteobacteria bacterium
TCGCCTGCGGGTCGGCCTCGACGCCAATGGCGATGTCGCGACCACGATAAAGTTTCTCCATGGTCCGGCGCAGCGCCTCGACCACAGGCGCCACCTCGGTGACCGTGCCGATGATGGTGAGACGCGCGGCGATCCGCGCGCGCTCCAGATGGTGCGCAACCTGGTCGCGCATCGTATCGGCCTGCTCCAGAATTTTGGTGGCGAACGGATCAGCGATATGCGCGGAGGCTTCGTTGACGATGACCGACAGCGGCGTTTTGATGGCGTGGGCGAGATTGCCGACATGGGTGCGGGCACGCTCGACGATTTCGCGGTTGGCGTCGATCAGCGCATTGGTCTCGCGCGCCAGCGGCGCGATCTCGACGGGAAATTCGCCCTCGAGCCGCTCGGCGCGGCCGGAGCGGATATCGGCGATCGATTCCGAAATGCGTTTTAGCGGCGCAAGCCCGAAGCGAACCTGAAACACCGTGGTCAGCAGCAGCACGATGCCAAGCGCGGTAAAGGTGCCGCCGAGGTAATAATCGAAGCTGCGCGTTTCGTCGAAAATCTCGGTGGCGTCACCGGCCACGCTGACCAGAAATTTTCCCTCGCCGCCGAGATCGACCGGCCGTTCCACCATCCGCAGGTTCTGCCCCTCGGGGCCATCGACATACCCAAGGCGGATGCCGGCCGCGGTTAGATCGGCACCGTGCCCCTCGAGCTTCGGCAGTTTCTTGTCCCACAGCGAGCGCGAGGCGCGCACCTCGGGCTTGTCGGTATCGGTGCGGGTAATCTGCCAGTACCACCCTGACAGCGGCAGTTCGAACAACGGCTCGCCCAGCGACTGGAACTGACGGTCGGGCGGCTCGTCGGGCGTTGCGACTTCGGCGATCAGGGTGCGGAGATAGAGATTGAGACGGCGATCGAAGGCGCGCTCGGTGGCGTTGCGATACACCGACGACAGCACGATGCCGGTGATGGCCAGGATCACCACCACCCATGCGGTCGCAGACAGGAACAGGCGGGTGGCGAGCGAGCTACCATGCATCAGAACATGATCCCGAAAGGCATGTCCTCGGAGCAAGACCCGATGGATGGATGCCGGTTTTCGGACAAGATCATCTTCGAACAAAAGAGTAAGACAGCTGGCGGATCAACCCCCCTTGATCAGCTGCCGGTCGATGGCGGCGTCAAGAGATAGCCGAGCCCCCGCACGGTCTGGATGATATCGACCTCCAGCTTCTTGCGGATGCGTCCGACGAATACTTCGATGGTATTGGAGTCGCGGTCGAAATCCTGATCATAGAGATGCTCGACCAGTTCGGTGCGCGACACTACCCGCCCGGTGTGGTGCATCAAATAGGCCAGCAGCCGGTACTCGTGCGAAGTCATCTTGACCGGATTGCCCGACACCGTCACCCGTCCGGTACGGGTATCCAACGAGACTGGCCCGCAGGTCAATTCAGACTGGGCGTGACCGGTGGAGCGGCGCAGCAGCGCGCGGATCCGGGCCAGCACCTCCTCGAGATGAAAGGGCTTGGCCACATAGTCGTCGGCGCCGGCATCGAAACCCTGCACCTTGTCGCTCCAGCGGTCGCGCGCGGTGAGGATCAGTACCGGCATCGCGCGGCCGTTGCGGCGCCACGCCTCCAGCACCGAGATGCCGTCCATCTTCGGCAGCCCGATGTCGAGCACGACGGCATCGTAGGGTTCGCTGTCGCCGAGAAAATGCCCCTCTTCGCCATCGAATGCGCGATCGACGACGTAGCCGGCGTCGGTCAGCGCCGTCGTCAGCTGACGATTGAGATCCGGATCGTCTTCAACGACGAGCAGGCGCAAGCTGGCCTCCGCAAAGTTTCTCGGCAAAGTCGCCGCCTTCAAGATGAGCCGGGGAGGCGTGAATGCCGGATGAACAATGATGAATGCGCACCATTACTTTTTCTTCACAACCGGTGTTGGTCGAGCCGGGCGCGCCCTCGCCGGCGGCGGCGCTGAGCTTTTCGAAGCTCCGGCCTGATCCAAAGACGTAACATGCCGGATCGGAAGCCCCAATAGGCCGCCGCCGGCACAGTCCTTGCGCAACTTTATGGGGATTTAGATTGACGATCGCGCTGTTCGCCGGCGGACCCAACGCGCTCGAGCATCGCGATGCAATGTCGACAGGCTACCCAATGGAGGCGCGGGGTCGCCGTCGGTCCGTCCGGCTTCGGTTTCTCTGAGCCCGAGCCGGCCTTGATTTCACGCCCCGCTGCGAAAAACAAGCGCCGCGCACGGTCGCGCTGGTGCGCAATCGAACGTTGCGGGTCAAACTCTCAGGTGTGGAAGAATACGAACCAGACCAAGCCCAGGATCAACACCGCGAGTCCGGTCGAGACAGTGAGCAGGGCAAGCACCGACGGGCCGGGTTCGGCCTGGCGTGCTTCGGTCGGGGTTTCGATGATCTGATCATGTCGTCTGGTTGCCATGGTACCCTCGATTCCCTGATGTTGCTCGCATGCCCGCGAGTTCTTGCGGCGTCACATATGCGGCGTCACATATTGAGAGAAAACGCATGATCCCTGATCATGTTCCGGTTTTGGCCCCGCGATGTCACACCGCAGCAATGCGGGGGTGCGGCAGCGAGCTTTGCACCCTCCGCTCACGCCCAATTCGGGTCCACGCCGTGTCAGGCGCACCACGGTTAACGCCGTTGACAGAATCTCCTGCCCGCTCGCTTGAAACCCGGTTCCCCGGTGATATCCTTAGGGGTCGTTGTTGCGTTTTCGGAGTATCTCATGGCCCCCCGCGCCAACTGGAAGGGTTTTTTGCGCCTTTCGCTCGTGACCTGCCCGGTCGCGTTGTATCCGGCGACGTCGGATACCGAAAAGGTCAGCTTCAACCAGATCAACCGCAAAACCGGCCACCGCATCAAATATGCCAAGGTCGATGCCGACACCGGCGAGGAAGTCGCCTCCGAAGACATCATGAAGGGCTACAAGGTCGACACCGACACCTACATCGAGGTCTCGAAGGAGGAGCTCGACGACATCGCGCTGGAATCGACCCATACCATCGAGATCGACGAGTTCGTGCCCAAGACAGATATCGACAACCGCTATCTGATCCGCCCCTATTATCTCATCCCCGACGGCAAGGTCGGCCACGACGCCTTTGCGGTGATCCGCGAAACCATCCGCAGCATGAACAAGGTCGCGATCGGCCGCGTGGTGCTGACCAACCGCGAGCACATCATCGCGCTCGAACCGCTCGGCAAGGGCCTGATGGGAACGCTGTTGCGTTACCCCTACGAGGTGCGCAGCGAGAAGGAATATTTCGACGAGGTCCAGGACGTGAAGGTGACCAAGGACATGCTGGATCTCGCCAGGCATATCGTCGAACAGAAAGCCGCGCCATTCGAGCCCGACAAGTTCGAGGATCACTACGAATCCGCGCTGACCGATCTCATCAACAGGAAGCGCAGCGGCGTGCGCTTGCCGGCGAAGGCCGCGCCGAAATCAGGCGGCAATGTCATCAATCTGATGGACGCCTTGAAACGCAGCTTGGCGAGCGGGAAGCAGTCCGCTCCCGCGGCGAAAGCCAAGGGCAAAAAGCCGCGCAAGGGCGCAGAGGGTCAGCGCGAGATGCTGCTGCCGATCAGCGGCAAGCGCGCCAAGGAAGAGCCAAGAGTGCAGCAGAAGAAGGCCGAGAAGCCGGTACGCGCGCCGGCCCGATCGAAAAAGGCGGGATAGATGCGCAAGTCCTCGCGGCAGCGCGCGATGATTGCGGACCAATGCCAACCGGCTTCACGACCACCACAACGCCTGGCCTGAAATGCCGTGGTCGGCCCCGTTCGATGAGCCGATCCGCCTGCGCGGCGGTCGCACGCTCACGACGCTGCAGCAGGCCGCCGACTACATCATGAAGCTGCCGGAAGACGTGCAGCGGCAGGAGCGCTGGCAGATTGCGGTCGAGAACCTGATCAATGCCGCGGAGACCGGCGGCGGCTGGCTGATGTTTGCGCGGATTGGGGTGATGCGGGCGCTCAATGGCGATGCACGAGAGCGCTAACGGCGGTCTCAATCCGCGCCACCGCCACCGTCACCATCGCCAAATTCAATTGCGGACCCCAGCGCCGAGCAGCAACTCCTGCATGGCGCCTGCTGGCGCGCCGCTATTTCAGCGACGTACTCACCGTGCCAAAAGTGGTGTTGAGGGCGGCGCCGACGCCGTTGACGGCGGTGATGATCACGAGGCTGATGCCGGCAGCGATCAGGCAATATTCGATCGCGGTGGCGCCGGAATCATCATCCAGGAATTTTGAAATCATCCGACCCATTCAAAACTCCGGCGTTCTCGCGGCACTGGTGCGCCAATAACGACGAAATCTAGGTTGGCATGTGTTGCCGGAGCGTTGAGAAACGCGCTGAAGAATGAGTTAAGGCGGAGGTTGGTTTTTTACTCAATGTGCGGATCACGATTCCAGCGTTGCTGCCCGCGGGGAATTGTTCTCGCGCCGGGTATTCAAATAGCGTGATTTGTTGAACCGAAGCAGTCTGATGCCAGAGCAGTCCAGTCTTTTGAGCGCAACCTGTTCACTCCGGCTTGATCCCGGCCGCCTTCATGATCGGCAACAGCCGCACTTCCTCGCTGTCGCGGAATGCCTTGATCTCGGCCGGCGAGGTCGGCCAGGGCGTTGCGCCAAGCTCGGTGTACCGCGTTTTCAACGCCGGATCGGCAAGCGCCTTGACGGTGAGCGCATTTACTCGCGCCACAAGATCGGCCTTCATGTTGGGAGGTCCGATCATCGCGGTCCATGAGGTGATCTCATATCCAGGCAGCACCTCGGCCATGGCCGGCAC
>VAZH01000189.1 GCA_005884465.1 Alphaproteobacteria bacterium
CGTGAATGTGCTCGGCTTCCAGCCGCATCACGAGGTCGCGGATGTCGAGGCCGACATCGACCAGCAGCAGGTCGGCACCCTTGCCGCCGCGCAGCACGCGCATCGCCTGTTCGTGGTCCTCCGCATGGGTGACGGAAGCGCCGTTGTCCATGGCGATCTTGGTGGCTGTCGTAAGCTGGCCCTTCAATGTGCCAACGATGAGAAGCCGCATGGTAATCTCCTGTTCGTCTGTTCGCAGCCCTGGGGCGTCGTATCCTTAAAAAGAACCGCTAGCTGCGTTCGGCCTTGATGATTTCCGTCATGGTCACGCCAAGCTTGTCTTCCACCAGCACCACCTCGCCGCGGGCCACCAGGCGGTTGTTGACGTAGATGTCGATGGCTTCCCCGACGCGGCGGTCGAGTTCGAGCACGGTGCCGGGCCCGAGTTTCAACAGTTCGCCGACATCCATCTTGGAGCGGCCGAGCACCGCCGAGACCTGGACCGGCACGTCAAACACTGCTTCCAGGTCGGCGGCGACGCGCGAAGCCTGCTCGTCGTCGTGATATGCCACCTCGTCGGTCGCCGGTACGTCAGCGGCGTTGAGATCGGGAAGCGGAACCTGTGCGTCGGTGTCACTCATGGTTCAATCCTCATGGCCTTAAGTCGCGGTCTGATCGCGGGACGCCATGTAGCGCCCGACAAGTTCGTTGATCTTTGCTTCGATCGCCGCGCGCTCCAGCGCGACGCCGCCATCGGCCCACTCGATCTTGCAATCGCCGGTGTCGATGTCCGGCTCCGCCAGGATCACGAGACGGCCGGCGTAGCCGCTTTGCTTGGTCAGCCGCTCGATCCGCTCGCGCGCGGCCTCGTAGAGCGAATCGTTGATCCGGACCACGAGATGCGGGGTCGAGACCAGGTGCGAGAAACAATCGCTCACCAGCGCGCCGATCTCGCCGAGCGGCTCGCGGGAGATCAACTCGCTGCACAGCTTGCGAGCCACCGCCACCGCGACGTCGACGGCTTCGGTCTCCATCCGCGCCGCAACGCCGGAAAAGCTTGCCGCGATACCCTGGAGGGCGATCGCGATCTCCTCAAGCGCCAGCGCGGTGCGACGGTCGCTTTCCGCCTTCGCCTCGCGCTGTCCGGCCTCGTAACCGTCGCGATAGGCGCGGGCCTCGGCAGAAGCGATCCTCTGCGCAATTTCCGACGGCGTCGCTTGCCGCTCGCGCCCCTTGTCCGGCGCGGAGAAGTCCATGTCGAACAGGAATTTTGCAGGGGCGGCCATCAGTACACCAGCTCTTCGTCGGCGCGGTTCTTGGTCAGCATGATTTCGCCCTTGGCCGCGAGGTCCTTTGCGAGATTGACGAGCAGGGCCTGCGCCTCATCGACGTCGCGCAACCGTACCGGTCCAAGCGCTGCCATGTCGTCGAGCAGCATCTTGCCGGCGCGGGACGACATATGGCTGAGGAAGAAGCCGCGAACGTCCTCGTTGGCGCTCTTCAAGGCGATGCCGAGCTTGTCCTTGTCGATGTGGCGCATCAGGGTTTGCGCCGAGGCGGAGTCGAGCTTGACGAGGTCGTCGAAGGTGAACATCAGCGCCTTGATGCGTTCGGCGGATTCGCGGTTTTCCTCTTCCAGCGAAGTGAGGAAGCGGATTTCGGTCTGGCGGTCGAAATTGTTGAAGATCTCGGCCATCACCTCGTGGGCGTCGCGCCGGCGGGTCTGCGACAGGTTTGACATGAATTCGGTGCGAAGCGTCTGCTCGACGCGCTCGATCACTTCCTTCTGAACCGCCTCCATCATCAGCATCCGGTTGACCACATCGAGCGCCATATCCTCGGGCAGGATCGCGAGCACCCGTGCGGCGTGCTCAGGCTTCAGCTTCGACAGCACCACGGCGATGGTCTGCGGATATTCATTCTTGAGATAGTTGGCGAGCACCTCTTCCTGAACGTTGGAGAGTTTCTCCCACATGTTGCGGCCGGCAGGCCCGCGAATTTCGTCCATGATGCCGCTGACGCGGTCGAAGGGCAGGTATTGCTGCAGCAGCCGCTCGGTGGCGTCGAATGTTCCCATCAGCGCGCCGGACGCCGACATCCGCGACACGAATTCGAGCAGCAGGTCTTCCACCACGTCGGCCTCGACGGTTCCGAGCGTCGACATCGCCATCGACAGTTCGCGCACCTCGTCGTCGTCGAGCAGCGACCAGACCTTGCCGCCATATTGCTCGCCCAGCGCCAGCATCAGTGTCGCGGCGCGTTTCGGGCCGCTCATCGGCGGGCCCTTCGGGCGGTTGCCCTGGCGGCTCGCCAGGTTGGCGATGACGGTGGTGATATCGTGGGCGTTCGTGGTTTGCGGTACGGACATGTCAGATCACGCGGCCGGCTCGGCGAGCCATTGACGAAGAATCGAGGCGGTTTCGTTCGGGTTTCGCTCGGCCAGTTCGCCGACGCGATGCACCGACTGCGCGTGGACCTGGCCCTGAACCTGGGCGACATCGATCATCTGCGCGGTGGCGTTGGGGATAAGGCTCTGGCTGGGAATGCCAGCTGGTTGCGCGCTGGCGTCGGTCAATGCCGGCACCGACCCGTCGCCGATCAGGGAGGAGATCTCCTCGGAAGCGAGGATGCGCTTGACCAGCGGCCGGATCACCATGAACAACACCACGAGGCCGAGCAGCATCATGACGCCAAGCTCGATGACGTACATGACGTCATCCTTGGTGAACTGCAGCATGCCGAGCAGGCCGGTCGGCTCGCCGACCGGGACGACAAGCGGTGCTTCGGCGAATTTGAGGTTCACGACCTCGACCTGATCGCCGCGCTTCTGGTCGAAGCCGATCGCCGAGCGCACCAGCGCCGCGATGCGGTCCAGCTGTTCCTTGCTGCGTTCCTGATAAACCATCTCGCCTTTGTCGTTCTTGGCATAGCTGCCGTCGACCAGCACGGCGACCGAGATGCGGTTGACCCGTCCGGCCTCGGTCACTTCGGTCTTGGTGGTGCGGGAAATCTCGTAATTGTTGGTTTCCTCGGTTTTCTTGCTCTGGTCGCGCGCCGGCGTGGCATTATCCTTGTTCTGATTGCCCGGCAGTTCGTTGTTGACGGTGACCTGACCGTTGCTCTCGGCGGTCGCCGAGGATTCTTCCCGGGTCTGGCTCGAGCGCAGGACCCGGCCTTCGGGATCGAAGCGGTCCGAAGTCTGGGTGATCTTGTTGTAGTCGAAGTCGGCCGAAAGCTGGACGCGGGCGCGGCCGGCGCCGACTACCGACGACACGATCGCCTCGACCTGACTGCGCATCCGCTTCTCGAAGCCGGCGCGGCGTTCGTCGGCGATGGTGTTATCGGCGTCGCCGGTGGCGCCGTCGGCGAGCAATTGACCGGCTTCGTCGACGATCGATACCCGCTGCGGCTTCAGGCCGCTGACGGCGGAAGCGACGACGTGGCGGACGGCGCGAATCTGCTGCGGTTCGAGCGAGCCGCGCACCCGCACCACGATCGAGGCCGATGGTTCGGGCGTCTCGCGCGAAAACAGCGGCCGCTCGGGCAATACCAGATGCACCCGCGCGGCCTGGATGCGGTCGATGGCGCGGATGGTACGGGCAAGTTCGCCCTCGAGCGCGCGCACGAAGCTGGTGGTGCCGAGCGCGTCGGATTTGTCGAAGATTTCGTAACCGACGCCGCCGCCCTTGGGCAGCCCGCCCTCGGCAAGTTTCATGCGCAGCCGCGTGACCTTGTCCTTCGGCACCATGATCACGGCGCCATCGTTGCGCAGTTCGAACGGAATCGCCTGGCGTTCCAGGTCTTTGACGATGCCGGCGGAATCCTCAACGCTGAGATCGGTAAAGAGGGTGGTCATTTGCGGTGTGGTGACGCGCATGATGACAAAGGCGAAGAATCCGATCAACGCGGCTGTTACCGCGACCATCGCCATCAACCGCGACGCACCCAGACCTCTTAGGAAACCTGCAAGACCCTGCAACCGACCGCCCCTCAAGATTCGGCCCCAAAGCGCCGACTGGGCAATTATTGCCTATGGGATGGTTTCGATATGGTTAACGAAGGTTAAGGGCTGGGGCGAAAGTTCAACATCAAAAAAATCGGCCTCGCAAAACGAAGCCGATTTTCATCAAAATAGTATGGGTTCTGGAGGGGTGCTTATTGGCGATATTGCTGGATGCGGGTGGTGCGCAGTCCGGCAAGGCCATGCTGATCGATGGAAAACTGCCAGGAGAGGAACTCGTCGACGGTCAGCGTGTAGCGGCTGCAAGCCTCCTCGAGGGAGAGCAGGCCGCCGCGCACAGCGGCAACGACTTCGGCCTTCCGGCGGATGACCCACCGTTTGGTCCCGGGCGCGGGCAGATCCGCAATTGTTAACGGACTACCGTCAGGCCCGATGACATATTTTACCCTCGGGCGATGGGGTTCTGTCATGGCGTACTCACAAACTCTCAACCATTAACTCGCGCAACAACCTACGCCCGGCGACTTAAAATTTGCCTAAGCCCAAGGCTTCAATAAGAATCTCCTTGAAAATGCCCGAAAGGACTTCGGCGCGACGGTCTGGAGATACCGCGCCGGAGCGAATTGTGAGTGAACTGACGCGCCGTTGGGCTCGATTGCACGAACCAGAAAGCGCCGCGGCGGGCTAGTTGGCGATGCTCTTGATCTGGTTGACCGTGTAGTTTTGGCCGTTGATCGACAGCAGCGGCGGCGACTGGGTGAGATCGACCGAATCGACCACGCCCTGTATCTGGGTCGAGACAGCCACGGAATTGCCTGCGCTGTCGGTTGCGGTGGCGGTCAGCTTGTACTTGCCATCCGGCCACTGCGTGCCGTCGTTGCCTTTGCCGTTCCAGGTGAAGGACTGATTGTTGCCGGCGTTAACGGCGTAGTTGCCGGTGAAGACGGTCTGGCCGGTGCTGTTGGCGATCGAGATGGTGACGTTGGCATTGGTCGGGACACCCAGCTCCCAACTGGCCGAACCGTTGGTCAGGGCTGCGGTAGAGCCGTCGACCACCGCAGTCTTTCCGACGAAGGTCAACGCCTGCGTCGATTGGGCGGTCTGCTGCAGCGAGACCAGCGTGGTCAGCTGATCGTTGGTCTTGAGTTGCTGCTCAACGGAAGCGAACTGCACCAGCTGTTGGGTGAACTGGTTGGTGTCCAGCGGATCGAGCGGATTCTGGTTCTGCAATTGTGTCGTCAACAGCGTCAGAAAGGTTTGAAAGTTTCCGGCGAGCGTGGCGTCGGTGGTCGAGCTCAGGGAAGACCCCGAGGAGCCGGACGAAGATGAAGTCGGTAGCGGCGTCGTTCCCGAAACGACCGGAGGGGCCAAGCCTGATGTTGCTGTCATGTCGCTCTCCTCAGACCCTGATATCCACGCCGCTGCCCGATCCGGGCACGCGGCCATAGGTTCGTCCCGCGACCGCCGCGGAGATCGTTTCGTCATCGCTGATCACCAGCCGCTGCGCGTTACGGCCGGTTTCGTTGCCGTCCTGTCCGGAAGAGGACTGGTCGCGCAGGCTGAATTGCAGGCCGCCGTTGCCGGTCTTGAAGCCGGCATCATCCAGCTGGCGCTGCAGTTGCGGCGCTTCCTGGCGCAACATCGACAGCGTCTCCGGCTTTTCGACCGTCAAATGCGAGGTAACCCGGCCGTTGCGATCGACATCGATGCGAACATCGATGCGGCCGAGGTCGGCCGGATCGAGCCGGATCTCGAAACGGCTCTTGCCGCTTCGTGCCGAGACGGCGATCTCAACCGCGAGCCCGCTCAATGGCACCGCCGCATTGGTTGCCGCCGTCACGCTCAAGGATCCCGTGGAAGCGGCCGTGGCGGCAGCGGAAGCACCCTGCGGCTGGACCGTGCCCGTCGCTTGCACGGCTGCATCCGATGAGCCGGTTGTCGCATGGGCCCCCGCGTTGACCGGCAAGTGCTCATGGGCCGGTCCGGCCGCCGGGCTTGCCGCCGAGGAACTGGCCGGAGCATCTGCTTTCGCCGTTTCAATACGGCCGTTGTCACCATCCTGCCTGGCCGCGGCGGCCGGCGGTGGCGCGACATCGTTCTGAGGTGTGTCGGCCGCTCTGGCCGCAGCGGACGGATTGGGCGCGCCCGAACTGTCATCTGCGGCGCTCGATGCCGCGGTTTTCGCCGGCGCCGCGACCGGAGGCTTGAGCAGCGCGGTTTTCGCTTCAACCGGGGCCGTCGCCGCAACGGCGGCCGTCAACGCCCGATCGGTTGCTGCGGTCGCCGCGGTTGTAACGCTTTGCGTTGCCGGCTGCTGCAGGGGTGCGGCGGCCGCCTCGCTCGCCGCCGCTTGAACAGGGACCTTTGCATTCGCGGCCGCATCCGAGCTGGTCGTGGGGACAACTGCCGGTACGCTCGCCGCTGCCGATACCGTGACGCCGGCTGCTGCCGATGTTGTCACAGCGGCCACTGCGTCTGAATCGCTCTCGATTTGCACTGGTGATCCAGCCGGTGCGGCTGACGCCGGCGAGCTGGCAGCGATTGCCGCCGCGGCAATTGCGAGCGGCGCGGTGGCATTGCCGGACGCGGGCGTTGCCGGAAGAATATCCGTCGAGACGATGGTAACCGCGATTGCAACGGCGACCGGGTTCGGCGTTGTTACCGACGTTGCGTCCTGCTGCGACGAGGCAGCAACGGTCAAAGAATCAGGTGCGGATGAAAAATCAGGCGCAGAAGCAGTCTCGGAAGTCACTTTTGAATCGGTCGATTTCTTTTCGATTGGCTTCGCGGTGTCAGCCTTCAAGGTGTTGGGCCTGGCGCCGGACAGCTGAACCGCGTCTGTGTTGGCGTTGGTGTCGGCATCGGCGTCGGAGCGCTGCCTGGCGGTGGCGTCGCGATCGTCGGAATTGTTTCCTGCCGCTTGGTCGGCAGGCCCGGCGTCGCGCGATCGCTTGGTGTCGGCGGTGGCCGACGCACCGTCCGCGCGGTGCTGCGAGGCGGATTGCTGCGGTGCCATTGCGTTTGCGCGATCGTTGCCGGTATCCGCGGGCGCGCTGCTATCGATCAGCGCCTGGAAACGATCGTTTCCCTGCGATGGATCGGCCTTCGCGGATCTTGGCGGCGCGGCCTGAAAAGACAGGCTTGCTGCTGCTTCTGACGTGACGCTGAACACGGGCGGCCTCTCGCAATGAAACTGGGCCATGGAATCAGCAAGGACCGGGCCAGCCCGAGTTCCAAAAAAAATACCGACATTTCAATAGCTTATCCGCGTATATGGCAAATTACAGAGCCGCGGCGGCGCCCCCTTTTCTGCCCGGCGGCAAGATTTGCCGTTTGCCGCGTTGCAAACGAGCGGAGCGTGATTGCCTCACGAGAATACGGCCTATATTAAAGAGCAGCTTTTAAGCCGTTCCGATCAGGCGATCCGCTTTTTCCGGAACCGCTCGAAAATTTCCTGATCGCGAAGCCCTCGGTGCCGCCGCGATCGCATCAACGACCGGAACCATGCTCAACAGTCTGGATCTCAAGGGCCGTCCACAGGACACAAGGGTCGTCGTCGCCATGTCCGGCGGGGTCGATTCCTCGGTCACGGCTGCGCTGTTGAAGTCCGAGGGTTATGACGTCGTCGGCATCACGTTGCAGCTTTACGATCATGGTGCGGCCACCCATCGCAAGGGCGCCTGCTGCGCCGGGCAGGACATCCACGATGCCCGCAACGTGGCCGAGCGGCTTGGCATCCCGCATTACGTGCTCGACTACGAGAACCGCTTCCGCGAATCGGTGATCGACAATTTCGCCGACAGCTACGCTTCGGGCGAGACGCCGGTACCTTGCATCGAGTGCAACCGCTCGATCAAGTTTCGCGACCTGCTCAAGACCGCGCGCGAACTCGGCGCCGTGGCGCTCGCCACCGGTCACTATGTCGCATCGCGCCGCACGAGCGACGGATCGCGTGCGCTTTTTTGCGCCGCCGACGCCGATCGCGACCAGAGCTATTTCTTGTTCGCGACCACGCGCGAGCAGCTCGACTATCTGCGCTTTCCATTGGGCGACCTGACCAAGCCGCAGACGCGCGAGCTGGCGCGGCGCTTTGGTCTTGACGTCGCCGACAAGCAGGACAGCCAGGACATCTGTTTCGTGCCCACCGGACGCTATACCGACATCATCGGCCGCTTGAGGCCGAATGCCATTGAGCCCGGCGACATCGTCGACCTCGACGGCCGCGCCATCGGCAGGCATCAGGGCATCGTTCATTTCACCGTCGGCCAGCGGCGCGGATTGGGCATCGCCGCGAGCGCGCCGCTCTATGTGGTGCGGCTCGATGCAGCCAGCCGCCGCGTCGTCGTGGGTCCGCGCGAGGCCTTGCGGATGGATCGCATCGCGCTGCGCGATGTCAACTGGATCGGCGACGGCGCGCTCGACCGCGCGGTCGGCGAGGGTCTGGAGATTTTCGTGCGGGTGCGATCGACCCGCGCACCGCAGCCGGCGTGGCTGCGCGCCGCCGATGGCGGCTATGAAGTCGAACTGGTCGCGGGCGAGGAGGGCGTATCCCCCGGCCAGGCTTGCGTGCTTTACGACGCACCC
>VAZH01000190.1 GCA_005884465.1 Alphaproteobacteria bacterium
TGCGCCTCCAGCGAGGCAAAGCTCCATAGTTCCAGATCGTAGATCCGGTTGTAGTCCGATACGCCTAGGGGAATGCCACGCTCGCGATAACGTCCGACCGCGGCGCCGCTTCGCTCCGTCAGCGGCCCGTTGTGCTTGACGATACCCTCCAGCGATTCCCAGGTCAGGTTGAGTCCGTCGAATTCGGGATAGCGATGTTCCAGCGCTGTGACGACGCGCAAGCTCTGCGCGTTATGGTCGAATCCGCCATAGGCTTTGAGACACCCATCCAGCGCACGCTCGCCGGCGTGGCCGAACGGCGGATGGCCGAGGTCGTGGGCCAGCGCCAGCGTTTCCGTGAGGTCCTCGTCGAGGCCGAGCTGCCGGGCCAGCGCGCGGGCGATCTGCGCCACTTCCAGCGAGTGGGTCAGGCGGGTGCGGTAATGATCGCCTTCGTGGAACACGAAGACCTGGGTTTTGTGCTTCAGGCGCCGAAAGGCGGTGGAATGAATGACCCGGTCGCAGTCGCGCCGGAACGGGCTGCGGGTCTTGCTCGGCCGCTCGGCAAACAGCCGGCCGCGGCTGCGATCGGGGTCGCAGGCATAGACGGAGCGAGGAGCAGCCATTCCGACCGACACGGTGTATTAACTCCCTATCCAATTGATTCCGGCACCCCGCGCACTTAACTATGCTTGAGCGCCGGATACCAAATAATTCGGGTATATATCGGCTATCGGAGCCAGGTCATGACAGCAGCGAGCGTGGCAATCAGCGAGCGGGCGGCCCGCCGTATCGGGGAGATCCTCAAGACCGAGGGCGAGGGCGCGATGCTGCGCATCAGCGTCGAGGGCGGCGGCTGCTCCGGCTTTCAATACAAGTTCGACATCGAGCGCGCGCAGGCCGAGGATGACCTGGTGATTGAGCGCGACAATGCGGTGGTGCTGGTCGATCCCGCCTCGGTGCCGTTTCTGGCGGGGTCCGAGGTCGATTTCGTCGACGACCTGATCGGCGCGTCGTTCCGCGTGGTCAACCCCAATGCCACCGCGTCCTGCGGCTGCGGCACCAGCTTTTCGATCTGACATCATAAACTTCTTCGGCCGATACCTTGACGGTGACCCGTAGGGCGCACATCAACTCACAATCGGGGTGAGGGATGATCGTCAGTTTCCGCGACGATTGGCTACGCGCCTTCTTCGTGGATGACGTCCGGTCACGCAACATCCCTTCTGACTTGGAAAGCCGGTTGTTTCGCAAGCTCCAAATGATCGACGACGCGACGACCGATCAGGATTTGCGCGTGCCGCCGAGCAATCATTTCGAGAAGTTGCGCGGCAAGCTAGCCGATTTTCATTGATCCGCGTCAACAAGCTATGGCAGCTCATCTTACCGCGCCGACTGCGCTCATCCTTGCCCGTGTATTCGGTAACAGCCCCGACTTCTGGCTGAACGTGCAGCGACGCAGCGATTTGTGGGCGGCGATGCACTCGCCGCGCGAGCGCGAGCGCATCAAACGCGCCCGCCCGATAGGAGCGGCTGCATGAGCCCTCGCCGCCTACCGTTTATCCGCGAATAACGCCCGCGCATTGCCGTGAGCGATTTGTGCGGCCACTTTCGGCGGCAATTGCGCCAGCCATGCGCGGTAACCAGCCATGATGTCGCCATAGGCCGCCCAACGTTCGGGGACCCAGGTGTCCGAGCCGAGCAGGAATCTGTCAGGATAGCGTTCGAACAGGCCCCGCCACTCAGGCGTCAGCTTCCCCGCTCCGTCGGTAATGCCGCCGCGGTAGGACAGTTCTCCCCACAGAGCAGGATATTTGGCCAGCATCGCCGAAACGCGTTCGGTGGGCAGGCCGAAGCCGGTATGCGCCCAGATGATCCGGGCGCGCGGATTATGCCGCATCAGGATTTCAACAGCCTCCTCATCCGCATGGGCATGCAGATAAAGATTGTTGGCGACCGCGAAGTCGACGGTCTTCTTCACCCACTCGTTTTCCGCCGACTTTCCCGACAGATGAAATTCGCCGATGCCGCGATAATAACCGCGTTTGAATTCGTCCTGCACCAGATCAAAGATGACGGGATCGCTGAACCAGCTGCCGATGTCCGCGCGGACACGGTATGGCCGGATAAACGGCACGACCTGCAGACCATCCGCCTTCGCATCGACAAGCGCATGGGTGCCGGTGTTGGGGCGGCTGGTCGCGAGAATGCCGGTCACGCGATGCTTCCTGAGCAGCGCCAGCACCTCGTCGAGCCGGTAGTATGGTTGCGGCTCCCAATTGTAATGCAGATGCGCGTCGAAGATTTCGATGGGCTCGGCCGCGAGGATGCGATCATCCGCCGCGGCGAGCACCGCGACGGCGATCACGATTGTGATACGAGCCGCAGCAAACCGCATCGCCCCTGCCGCCGTCATCACTCTGCCGCGACGACTTGCGGCCGTTCGGCGTCCTCGGCCTCGCCTGCTTGCGGTTCGAGACGGCGCTTCAGGCGGCGATCGATCCGGTCGAGATAGATATAGATCACCGGCGTGATGAACAGCGTCAGGAGCTGCGACACGCAGAGGCCGCCGACCACGGCGATGCCAAGCGGCTGACGCAGCTCCGCGCCGGAGCCGGCGCCGATCGCAATCGGCAGCGTGCCGAAAATCGCGGCGAAGGTCGTCATCATGATGGGGCGGAAGCGCAGCAGCGCCGCCTCGCGAATGGCGTGCTCGGCGCTCAAGCCGACGCGGCGGCGCTCCAGCGCAAAATCCACCATCATGATGGCGTTCTTCTTGACGATGCCGACCAGCATCACGATGCCGATCATGGCGATCACGGACAGTTCCATGTTGAACAGCATCAGCGTGAGGATGGCGCCGATGCCCGCCGAGGGCAGGCCGGAAATGATGGTGATCGGGTGAATGAAGCTCTCGTAGAGAATGCCGAGGATCACGAACGCCGCAAAGACAGCGGCCAGGATCAGCACGCCCTGCCCGCGCAAGGAATCCTGGAACACCTGCGCCGTGCCGGAGAAGCCGGTGGCGATGGTGGCCGGCAGATTCGAGGTTTGCTCGATCGCGGTGATCTGGTCCACCGCGTAGCCAAGCGAATAATTCGGCGCGAGGTTGAAGGAGATCGTCACCGCGGGCTGCTGCCCCTGATGATTGATCTGCAGCGGGCCGACGGTCGGTACAAGTTTCGCAACCGCGTCGAGCGGGATGGTCTGGTTGTTCGCGGTCTTCAAATAGAGCTTGGACAGATCGGACGGGTCGACGCGGAACTCGGGCTGTGCCTCGAGGATGATCTGATAGTCGTTGGATGGCATATAGATGGTGCCGACCTGACGTCCGCCATAGGCGTTATAAAGCTGGTTGCGGACCTGGTCGACGGTGACGCCGTAGACCGCGGCCTTCTCGCGATCGATATCGACGGTCATCTGCGGGTTCTTGATATAGAGGTCGGTGGTAACGTCGAGCAGCCCGGTTATCTTTGCAATCCTGTCGCGCATTTCCGGCGCAACACGATAAAGCGATTCAGTGTCGCCGCTCTGCAGAACGTATTGATACTGGCTCTTGGAGATTCGCCCGCCGACGCTCAGGTTCTGAATGCTCTGGAAGAAGGCCTGCATGCCGGGAATCTGGGTGGCTTTCTGCCGCAAGCGTCCGATCACGGCGGCAGCGCCGTCACGTTGTTTCTGGGGCTTCAGCGCGATAAACAGCCGGCCGTAATTCGCGGTAGGATTCGGGCCGCCGGAACCGACCGTGCTGTTGATGTAGTCGATCGCAGGATCCGATTTCAGCACGTCGACCAGCGCCTGCTGTCGCACCTTCATGGCCTCGAAGGAGGTATCGGTCGCGGCTTCCGTGACGCCAATGAGGAAACCGGTATCTTCCTGCGGAAAGAAGCCCTTCGGTACGATCATGTAGAGATAAAGGGTGCCGCCGAGCGTCGCCAGCGTCACCAGCAGCATGACGGCTTTTTTCGCCAGCACCCAGTCGAGCGCCCATTCATAGGCGCGGAGCCAGGAATCGAACACCCGTTCAAAGACGCGAAGCACGACGTTCGGCTTCCTCGTTGCATCGTGCGCCTTCAGCACCCGCGCGCACAGCATCGGCGTCAGCGTCAATGACACAAATCCGGAAACGATGATCGCGACCGAAACCGTCACCGCGAACTCACGGAACACGCGGCCGACGATGCCGCCCATCAGCAGCACCGGAATGAACACGGCGATCAGCGAGAATGTGATGGAAATGATGGTGAAGCCGATTTCCCGCGCGCCCTTCAGCGCCGCCTCGTAAGGCCGCATGCCGTGTTCGATATGGCGGATGATGTTTTCCAGCATCACGATGGCATCGTCGACGACGAAGCCGACCGATAGCGTGAGCGCCAATAGGGTCATGTTATTGATCGAGTAATCCAGCGCGTACATGGCGGCGCAAGTGCCGAACAACGAGATCGGAACGGCAAGCGCGGGGATGAATGTCGCGGACGCGGAGCGCAGGAACAGGAAGATGACGAGAATCACCAGCGCAACCGCGATCAGCAGCGTTTCCTCGACGTCGCTGACGGCCTGCCGGATCGAAATCGAGCGGTCCATCAAAACGCTGATATCAACCGGCGGCGGTACCTGAGCGCGCAATGCCGGCAATTTCGCCAGCAAGGAATCGACCACGGCGACGGTGTTGGCATCCGGCTGCTTCTGAATGCCCAGCACGATGGAACGTTCGTCGTTCAGCCAGCTCGCGATCTTGTCATTTTCCACGCTGTCGTAGATTCGCGCGACTTCGTCGAGTTTGACCGGCGAACCGTTGCGCCACGCCACCACGATCTGATGGTAGTCGGCCGCCTTGTCCATCTGCCCGGAGGCCTGAAGGGCGACGTCCTGCTTCGGTCCGTTCAGCGTTCCGACCGGGGTCGAGGAGTTGGCGCGCGCGACCGCGGCGCGAATGTCTTCGAGCGACAACCCGCGCGCCGCGGCGGCTTGCGGATCGGCCTGGACGCGGATGGCGAATTTTTGCGCGCCGTAGATATTGACCTGGGCGACACCTGGAATCTGTGACAACGTTTGCCCGATGGTGATGTCGCCGTACTCGTGGACGGCCGATAAGGGCAGTGTCGCCGAGCGCAGCACCACAAACAGCACCGGGAAATCGGCCGGGTTCACTTTTCGGAAGCTCGGCGGGATCGTCATTTCGATCGGCAGCCGGCGCTGCGCGATCGTCAGCGCCGTCTGGACGTCAAGTGCGGCGGCATCGATGTTGCGGTTGAGGTCGAACTGGATGGTGATGACGCTTGTGCCCTGCGACGAACTCGACGACATCGACGAGATGCCGGCAATGGTTGACAGCTGACGCTCAATGATGCCGGCGACCGACGCCGCCATGGTGTCGGCGCTGGCGCCTGGCAAGGTTGCAGTCACGGCGATGGTGGGGAAATCGACCTTGGGCAGCGCGGAAACCGGCAACAGGCGGAAGCCGAACACGCCGAATGCGATGATCGACGCCGTGATAAGCGTCGTCATCACCGGCCGGCGGATGCAAAGTTCTGAGAGCGTCATCGCTCAGGCCCCGGTCTTGCGGGCCCGCGGTTCGACCCGCGATCCGTCCGACAGCAGCAATTGTCCGTCGACAACGACATTCTCATCGCCCGACAGCCCTTCAGCGATCACGGATGTACCCTGGAAAGTTCGGTCGACCTTCACCGGCTGGACCTTGGCCACGCCATCCCTGACCACGAACACGTAGTTGCCATTCTGGCTGCGCTGCACCGCCACCGTCGGCACCACCACGGAATTCTCCGTGCGGATGATGAGCTTGGTCGCGACCAGGATCCCCGGCCACAAGGTTTCGCGCTCGTTGTTCATGATGCCGCGCACGGTCACCATGCCAGTGGTCGAATCCACCGAATTCTCGACCATCGCGACCTTGCCCTGCTCGGATTGCTGATGGCCCGGGATCGTTGCAACCACCCTGGATTCTCCGGCCGCCATGGCCTCGCGGAGATCGACCAGCACGCGCTGCGGAATTGCGAAGGTCACATAGACAGGCGCCATCTGGTTGATGACGGCGAGCGGCACGGTATCGGCCGGACGGACGAAATTGCCGACTTTGACATTGGCGGCGCTGATCCGTCCGGAAAATGGCGCATGGATCGTGGTGTAGCTCTTCTGGACCTTCAGGTTGTCCAGCGCGGACTGATCGGCCTTGATGGTGCCGATCAGAATATCGGCCTGGGTCTTGGCGTTATCGAGGTTGACCTGGGTGGTGGCGCCCTTGCCGATCAGGTCGCTGTAACGCCTGACATCACGCTGCGCGCCCTCGAGCTGCGCCTGGTCCCTGGCGAGCATGCCTTCGGCCTGCTCGATCTGGGCGTCGATCTGGCGCGCGTCGAGGGTAAACAACAGATCGCCTTGGTTGACCTTGTTGCCATCTTCGAAGTGCACTGACACGATGGTGGTTTCGACCCGCGATTTCAGCGCCACGCTGGAAATCGGCGTTACCGTTCCGATCGCATCCACATCGACCGGCACCGGCTTGCGCTCCGCCTTGGCCAGCTCGACCGAAATCACGCGTGCGCGCTGCGGCCCCTGCGCGCTGGCCCCGCCACCCGTCCACCACGAACGCGTCACAAAGGCGGCCAGCGCAGCGATAGCCAGCGCGCCTGCGAAAAGTATCAAATTACGTTTTCTCATAACGTTTCACGTCGGCCGGTCCGCGAACACCCCGCGACGGCCCGGTTTCCTGCCCCTTGACGGCGGCTTTTGCGCTTTATTCTAAAGGGTTATCACAGCCCTGTGCCGCATGGTATGCCACAGAAGCGAAAATGTTGGTTACCGACCGGACCTTTTGATGCGCATCGCAACGTGGAACGTCAATTCGATCAGGCAGCGGCTCGATCATCTCCTGACCTGGCTGAAGGATTGCGCGCCTGACATCGTCTGCCTGCAGGAGACCAAATGTCTCGATGAGGCGTTTCCCCGGGAGGCTATCGAGGCGCTCGGCTACAACGTGGTGACCCACGGCCAGAAGACCTTCAACGGCGTCGCGCTGCTCTCAAAGCTGCCGTTCGACGAAACCAAGCCGGGGCTCTCCGGAGACGACGAAGACGTGCACGCCCGCTTTCTCGAGGGCGTGGTCACGCACAAGCATGGCGTACTCAGGGTCGCCTGTCTTTATTTGCCCAACGGCAACCCGCCGCAGACCGACAAATATACTTACAAGCTCAAATGGATGGCCCGGCTTCGTGAGTATTCAAAAGAACGGCTTAAGGCCGAGGAGCCGCTGGTGCTTGCCGGAGATTTCAATGTGATTCCGGCAGCGCATGACGTCCATAATCCGGCGGCCTGGGTCAATGACGCGTTGTTTCGCGCGACCACCCGCGAAAGTTTTCAATCGCTGCTTGGCCTCGGGCTCACGGACGCGCTGCGTGCGGTCACCGACGCATCAGGGCAATACACATTCTGGGATTATCAGGCCGGCGCCTGGCAGAAAAACCAGGGTTTACGCATCGATCATTTGTTGCTGTCGGCGCAGGCCAGCGATCGGCTGATCGATGTCGGGATCGATAGCTATGTGCGCGGCTGGGAAAAGCCGTCGGACCATGTGCCGGTATGGGCGGATTTCGATCTCGAGACCGCGTAAGACCGCTCCGGAGGGAGCGCAAGTTCCCGAATGAGAACCGTAGCGGGCCGCCAGTGGGGAACCTCAAGCCCCCGACAACATTGGTCTGGCATCGCTTCGGGGCGCGGAGGATGTCCGATGCGCCATTTCGCCATTTCAAAAAAGATACGCCAATTGCCGCTAGCTCAACGAGGGATGCCGGTTGATCAGAATCTCCCCCTGACCGAGCGAGAGCGCCAGATAATCCTGGTGCTGTCTGAGGGCATTACCAACAAGGAAATCGGCCGGCGCCTCGGGCTCACAGAGGGTACCGTCAAGGTCCACCTGCATCGGATTTACCGGAAGCTGGGCATCGCCAACCGAACCGCGCTGGCTGTGCTGGCACACACCGGGACCGGTTAAAGAGGGCAGTCTTACCGGCGTAGCGGGGCAAGGCTGCGCCGGATGGGCAAAGGCGACCTTCAGTCCTTGCGGCCCTGCACCCAATGCTCGAGCATCTGCAGCGCCATCGCGCGGTCATCCTCGGACGCCTTGGCGATTGCCCGGTTATAGCTTTCCTTGATCCAGATTTCGTCCGGCGCCGCGCTGTCTCGCGCCAAGGTCAGCCACATCAGCCCGCGGGCGGCCTGACGCGGCAGCTGGTCGCCGTTGAACAGCATCTGACCGAGCAGGGCCTGCGCCTGATGCTGGCCCTTCTGGGCGGCAAGGCCGAGCCAGCGCGCGCCATAGCGGAAATCATCCCGCGACGAGCCGGCGCCCCTGAGATAGAGGCGGGCCAGATCGTACTGCGCGTCGGCATTGCCGAAATA
>VAZH01000191.1 GCA_005884465.1 Alphaproteobacteria bacterium
CATACCGGCGATTCCATCACCGTGGCGCCGGCGCTGACGCTGACCGACAAGGAGTACCAGATCATGCGCGACGCCTCGCTGGCGGTGCTGCGCGAGATCGGGGTGGAGACCGGCGGCTCCAACGTGCAGTTCGGCATCAATCCGGCCGACGGGCGCATGGTCGTGATCGAAATGAACCCGCGGGTGTCGCGCTCCTCCGCGCTCGCTTCGAAGGCCACCGGCTTTCCAATCGCAAAAGTCGCGGCAAAGCTTGCGGTCGGCTACACGCTCGACGAGATCGCCAACGACATCACCGGCGGTGCGACGCCTGCGTCATTCGAACCGACCATCGATTATGTCGTCACCAAGATCCCGCGCTTTGCGTTCGAGAAATTTCCCGGCGCCTCCACCACGCTGACCACCTCGATGAAGTCGGTCGGCGAAGTGATGGCGATCGGCCGCACCTTTCAGGAGAGCCTGCAAAAAGCGCTGCGCGGCCTCGAAACCGGGCTGACCGGGCTCGACGAGATCGAGATCGAAGGCCTCGGCCGCAGCGACGACAAGAACGCCATCCGCGCCGCACTGGGCACGCCGACGCCCGACCGGATCCTGCAGGTGGCGCAGGCGATGCGGCTCGGCTGGTCGGACGAGGAAATCTACAATTCCTGCAAGATCGACCCGTGGTTCCTCGCGGAAATGCGCGGCATCGTCGAGATGGAAAACAAGATCAGGAAAAGCGGCCTGCCCGCCAATGCGTTCGGCATGCGGACCCTGAAGGCTATGGGCTTTTCCGACGCGCGGCTTGCGGTGCTGGCCGAGACATCAGAGGCCGAAGTGACCGCGGGGCGCCATGCGCTCGGGGTTCGCCCGGTGTTCAAGCGCATCGACACCTGCGCGGCCGAATTCGCCTCGCCCACCGCCTACATGTACTCGACCTATGAAGCTCCGTTCGCGGGCGCGCCGGCGGACGAGAGCGCTCCCTCCGGCAAGAACAAGATCATCATTCTCGGCGGCGGACCCAACCGGATCGGCCAGGGCATCGAATTCGACTATTGCTGCTGCCATGCCTGCTTCGCGTTGCACGACGCCGGCTATGAATCGATCATGATCAACTGCAATCCGGAAACGGTATCGACCGACTACGACACCGCGGACCGATTGTACTTTGAGCCGCTGACGTCGGAGGACGTGCTGGAAATCATCGATACCGAGCGGCAGAACGGCAGCTTGCGCGGCGTGATCGTGCAGTTCGGCGGTCAGACGCCGCTCAAACTCGCCCGCGCGCTGGAAGCGGCCAATGTGCCGATCCTCGGCACTTCGCCCGACGCCATCGACCTGGCCGAAGACCGTGATCGCTTCAAGCGCGTGCTCGACAAGCTGCACCTGAAGCAGCCGAAAAACGGAATTGCGTATTCCGTGGAGCAGGCGCGGCTGGTGGCCGCCGATCTCGGGCTGCCGCTGGTAGTACGTCCGTCCTACGTACTCGGCGGCCGCGCCATGCAGATCATCCGCGAAGAAACCCAGCTCAGCGATTACCTGCTCGGCACCTTGCCGGAGCTGGTTCCCGCCGACGTCAAGGCGCGCTATCCGAACGACAAGACCGGGCAGATCAATACCGTGCTCGGCAAGAACCCGCTGCTGTTCGACCGTTATCTGTCCGACGCCATCGAGATCGACGTCGACTGCCTGTGCGACGGCAGCGACACCTTCATCGTCGGCATCATGGAGCATATCGAGGAGGCCGGCATTCATTCCGGCGACTCCGCCTGCTCGCTGCCGCCGCATTCGCTCGACGCGGAGATGATTGCCGAGCTGGAACGGCAAACCCGCGAACTGGCGCTCGGCCTCGACGTGGTCGGACTGATGAACGTGCAGTACGCCATCAAGGACGGCGAGATCCACGTGCTCGAAGTCAATCCGCGGGCATCGCGCACCGTGCCGTTCGTCGCCAAGGTGATCGGCATGCCGGTGGCGAATATCGCGGCACGGCTGATGGCCGGCGAAAAGCTCGCGGACTTCAATTTGAAGAAGCGCAAGCTCGGCCATGTCGGCGTCAAGGAGTCGGTGTTCCCGTTCGCCCGCTTCCCCGGCGTCGACACCGTGCTCGGTCCGGAGATGCGATCGACCGGCGAGGTGATGGGCATCGACCGCTCGTTCGAAGTGGCGTTCGCCAAGAGCCAGCTCGGCGGCGGCACCCGCGTGCCGCGCAAGGGCACGGTGTTCGTTTCGGTCCGCGACATCGACAAGACCCGGATCGCGGAAGCGGTGCGGCTGTTGTCCTCGATTGGCTTCAAGGTGATGGCGACTTCCGGGACACAGCGTTTCCTCACCGAGTTCGGGGTTCCGACCGAAAAGGTAAACAAGGTGCTGGAGGGGCGGCCGCATATCGTCGACGCCATCATGAACGGCGACATCCAGCTGGTCTTCAACACCACAGAGGGGCCGCAGGCGCTGGCCGACAGCCGGTCGTTGCGACGCGCTGCCCTCTTGCATAAAGTGCCATATTACACCACTCTTTCGGGTGCCGTGGCGGCCGCGCAGGGCATCCGCGCCTATCTGGGCGGGGACCTTGAGGTCCGCACGCTGCAGAGTTATTTTTCCGAAACCTGATCAATTGCCGGGCTTTTGCGCCGGCTAACTGATCGGCAATGAAGCCCTCGTGACCTGGAACTCGCCAGTCACGAGCGGGTTCTGTTTCGGCGTTTGTGCGGGACCTGCGGATTGGTCCGCATGAAGTTGAAGGACGAAGAAGGATGATGGAAAAGGTTCCGATGACCGCCAGCGGCTACGCCGCCCTTGAGGTCGAATTGAAGCAGCGCCAGTCGGTGGAGCGTCCGCGCATCATCGAGCATATTACCGCGGCGCGCACCCATGGCGATCTTTCGGAGAACGCGGAATATCACGCCGCAAAGGAAGAGCAGTCCCACAATGAAGGCCGGATCGCCGAGTTGGAGGACAAGCTTGCGCGCGCCGACGTCATCGACATCTCCAAGCTGTCCGGCGACACCATCAAGTTCGGCGCGACTGTCACCCTGGTCGACGAAGACACCGACAAGAAAGCGGTGTGGCAAATTGTCGGCGAGCCGGAAGCCGATGCCAAGAAGGGCCGCATCTCCATCACCTCGCCGCTGGCGCGCGCGCTGATCGGCAAGAAGAAGGGCGCGTCAGTGGAGGTCATGGCCCCCGGCGGGCCCAAGGCCTATGAGATCACCAAGGTCGAGTGGCGCTAGCCTAGAACAGCGTCGAACTTAGCAACATGAAAGGGCCGGGATAATTCCCCGGCCCTTTTTGCTGGGTCGCACGCGCTGCAAGTCAGGCTCGGCCCTCTCGGACAGCTGCGCAGAAGCTGGCGGATGCGATCACGTCGTGTTGACAGCGCCGCGCCTCCATAATATGTATCATTTACAATGATTATATATTATAACTACATTGGATGGCTGAGCCGCCCCCTTGTCCGGACAGTCTCTCGACGTCTGGGTCCAAGAGCGCCCTTGCGAAACGCGTCGATTTTTCTGGGAGGAGATCCTCATGACCGCGACACGATACGAATCGGACTCGTCAAAAAAAACGGAGGGAACAATCATGCATAAGACAATAACCGCATGGGCGCCGGGCGCATTGAGCGTGCTGCGCATCTACACCGGACTGCTGTTGCTTGAGCACGGCACGGCGAAAATTCTCGGCTTTCCTGCCGTTCCGAGTTTTGCCAATCTCCAGCTCGGTTCGCTCGTCGGAGCCAGTGGGCTTATCGAACTGGTTGGCGGCGTGGTTTTTACCCTCGGCTTGTTCACGAGGCCAGTCGCCTTCATTCTTTCGGGCTTTGCGGCAGCCGCCTATTTCATGGTGAGTGCACCGAGAGGATTCTATCCGATCCTGAACAATGGCGAGCTGGCGTCGCTCTTTAGTTTTGTCTTCATCTACTTCGTTTTCACCGGGCCGGGCCCGTGGAGCCTCGACGCGACGATGGAGCGCAAGTGATCACTTGACGAAGTCAGATGCGATCGCTCCCGCACCCGCGGTTTGCGCGCGTGAAAAATCCTCGAAAGCGCATCGGCATGGCCGATGCACCGAAGCGAGCGGCGGCGGATCACGCCACGCTGACAACTTTGTGAGTTGGCATCGTTCACGCGGTGTAATATTTCACCTGGCAAGATAGTTATACTCTATAACCAACTCGAAAAACGGAACTTACGCGATGAATTCGGACAGACTTTCCACGGTCTGGGCGCCGGGCGCCCTTGGCGTTCTCAGCATCCTCCGCATCTTCACTGGCCTGGCTCTGCTTCAGCACGGCTCCGGCAAGATTCTCGGCTTTCCGGTCGCTCCGATGTTCGCAAACGTCCAGATCGATTCGCTGACGGGGATCGGTGGGCTGATCGAACTGATCGGCGGCATCCTGTTCACCATCGGCCTGTTCACGCGGCCGGTCGCCTTCATTCTCTCAGGCTTCACCGCCGCCGCCTATTTCATGGCGCATGCCGGCAAGGGATTCTATCCGCTGCTGAACGGCGGCGAGCTTGCCGCGCTCTATTGCTTCGTTTTCCTTTATTTCACCTTCGCCGGCGCCGGGCCATGGAGCGCCGATGCACTGATCAGGCGCAAATGATGATTTGACGGCGGATCGAAGACTGGCACATTTAAGCTCCGCCTTGGTTCCAGCCAAGGCGGAGCTTGCTCTTTTGAGCACGAGCATGTGTCGCGCGCATTTTGATCGGAGATCGTGCCATGGAATTCAGCACCATTTGGGCGCCCCGTATCCTCAGCGTTTTACGGATCGTGGACGGCTTGATTCTGCTTCAATACGGAACGGCAAAGCTATTCGGTTGGCCGGCCGTCGAGATCTTCGAGAATTTGAAGTGGCTTTCGCTGTTTGGCATCGCCGGCATGTTCGAACTGGTCGGCGGCACGCTCCTGATCCTTGGTCTGTTCACGCGACCGGTGGCTTTTATCCTGTCCGGCGAAATGGCCGCGGCCTATTTCATCGAACATTTTCCGCGCGGCTTCTTTCCAATTCTCAGTGAAGGCGACCTCGCGGTCAGCCTTTGTTTTACATTTTTGTATCTTGCTTTCGCCGGCGGCGGGCCGTGGAGCCTCGATGCAGTGATGCGCAAGGAGACCTGACGACGTCATCCGTCATTGCGAGCCAACGGGGTCGCGCGAATGCGCGCCCGATGACAGGCTCCGCGAAGCAATCCAGCGCAACCGAGCTGGCTGGACTGCTTCGTCGCTTGCGCTCCTCGCAATGACGGCGGCGTGATAAGGCTCGCTATCCCGTCACTTTCACTTCAAGCGGCACCGCGGGCTCGTATTTCGAGTTGTGCAGCACCAGCGATGTCCTGACATTGCGCACATGCGGTGCGGCCGTCAGATGGGTGACGAAATCCTGGAATGTCGCCATGTCGGGCGCCACGCATTTCAGAATGAAGTCGACCTCGCCCGACAGCATCCAGCATTCCCGCACCAGCGGCTCGGCGCGCACGAACTCCTCGAACGCGCGCAAGTCCGCGTCGGCCTGGCTGGACAGATGCACCGAGGCGAACACCGTGACGTCGAATCCGAGCCGGCGCGGGTCCAGCAGTCCGCGATAGCCCTGTATATAGCCGGCCTCCTCCAGCGTTCGCACCCGGCGCAGGCAGGGCGGGGGCGAAATGCCGACGCGTTTGGCCAGTTCAACGTTGGTGATTCGGCCGTCGGCCTGGATTTCGCTGAGGATTTTGAGGTCGATCTCGTCAAGATTCTTCGACACGCGGGTCCGGGTCCTGGGGTGACGGGGCTTGCGAACGATTGTCGGAAACAGTCTTAGCGCAGCTGCCGGAACCAGCGCAATTTTATTGCGCGTGCGGCGCGTCATCTTCGCCAGGGGCGGGGAAAATTCGCCGGTATGGATTGCAATTCTTGCATAGCTTGCCAGATATCCTAGACTTGGATTGGCACTTTCGGCGCCGCCGCGATGCCTTTCCGAGCGCATTCCGAAATTCCCTTAAAGAGGGATCTGCCTCTATGCCTGCCCCCATCCATGCCAAGGTCGTCATCATCGGTTCCGGTCCCGCAGGTTATACCGCTGCGATCTACGCTGCGCGGGCGATGCTTGAACCGGTACTGATTCAGGGCATCCAGCCCGGCGGCCAACTCACCATCACCACCGACGTGGAAAACTATCCGGGTTTTGCCGACGTCATCCAGGGCCCGTGGCTGATGGAGCAGATGGAAAAGCAGGCCGCCCATGTCGGCACCAAGCTCGTCACCGATCTCGTCACCAAACTCGAGCTTGCACAGCGGCCGTTCCGCCTGAGCTGCGACAGCGGCGACGTCTATCTCGCCGAAACGGTCATTCTCGCCACCGGCGCGCAAGCGCGCTGGCTCGGCACGCCGTCGGAAGAAAAATTCAAGGGCTTTGGCGTGTCGGCCTGCGCGACCTGCGACGGCTTTTTCTATCGCGGCAAGGAGGTCGTCGTGGTCGGCGGCGGCAACACCGCGGTCGAGGAGGCGATGTTTCTCACCAACTTCGCATCGCAAGTGACCCTCGTGCATCGCCGCGATCATTTCCGCGCCGAACGCATCCTGCAGGAGCGGCTGTTCAAGAATCCCAAAATCAGGGTGGTTTGGGACAGCGCCATTGACGAAATCCGCGGCACGGAGGACCCGAGGAAGGTCACGCAGGTCCGGCTCAAGAATGTCAAAACCGGCAAGCTGACCGAACTGCCGGCGGACGGCGTCTTCATCGCAATCGGCCACGCGCCTGCGACCGAACTGATCGCCGGCCAGATGAAGCTGAAGCCATCGGGCTATGTCGAAGTGGCGCCGAACTCGACCGCGACCTCGGTGCCCGGCGTATTCGCCGCCGGCGATGTCGCCGACGAAATCTACCGGCAGGCGGTCACGGCCGCGGGGCTCGGCTGCATGGCCGCCCTCGAAGCTGAACGTTTTCTCGCTTTGCGCGCCAGCGACCGCGCGGCGGCGGAGTAATCATGGCACGAACCCGCGACGGATTTAGCGATATGGATTGGGACAAGCTGAAGGTGTTTCACGCAGCGGCGGAAGCGGGCAGCTTCACCCATGCCGGCGAACAGCTTGGGCTGTCGCAGTCGGCCGTTTCGCGGCAGGTCAGCGCGCTGGAGCAGGAGCTTTCGGTGTCGCTGTTTCATCGCCATGCGCGCGGTCTCATTCTCACCGAGCAGGGCGACCTGTTGTTTCGCACCGCCCATGACGTGTTCATGCAGCTGCAGGCGGCGCGCGCAAAACTGACCGACAGCCGCGAGCGGCCGAGCGGCGAGCTCAAGATCCAGACCCCACCGGCGCTTGGCATCAACTGGCTAATTCCGCGGCTGCACGAATTTACAGCACTTTATCCGGAGATCCGGATTTCCATGATCGTCACCGACGAAGACCTCGACCTCTCGATGCGCGAGGCTGATGTGGCGATCCGCACCCGCAAGCCGACCCAGCCCGACCTGATCCAGCGCAAGCTGTTCTCAATCGGCATCCATGCTTACTGCGCCCCGGAATACATCAAGCGCTTTGGCACGCCGCGCACCCTCGACGACCTCGACGCGCACCGCATCATCATGCTGAGCGACGGACAGGTCGCGCCGCAGCTGCAGAATCGCAGCTGGCTGATCGATGCCGGCCGCAATGGCTCCGGCCCGCGCGAGGCGTACTTCAAGGTCAACAACATCCTCGGGCTGGTGCGCGCGTGCCAACAGGGTCTCGGCATCGCGGCGCTGCCCGACTATCTGGTCGAGGACAATTATCGGCTGGTGCAACTGTTCGGCGAATCGGACTCGATCCAGCTCGATACCTATTTCGTCTATCCCGAAGAGTTGAAGACGGTGGCGCGGGTACAGGTGTTCCGCGACTTCGTGGTCAGCAAGGCGCAGCGCTGGCCGTCGTAGTCTTCTGATGGCGTGGTCCTTCAGGGTTTCCTTGACTGCCGCAGGGCCCTTCCAGAGAATTTCTGAGCCAAAGCAAGCCGGAATTTTAGCTTTCTGTTCTAGCGGCGCTTCGAATTGCTGGATCGCCAATGACGGCGCTGCACCGGATTTTGCGATTGGTCATGACCGCCAGCCCCCGGTCTCCGCATGACTGACATGCGG
>VAZH01000192.1:0-5485 GCA_005884465.1 Alphaproteobacteria bacterium
CGCGCGAGGATTCCGGCAAGATTTTCAAGCGGCGCTTGCGCGATCCCTATTGGGAACGCGCAGGGCGGCGGATTTAGAGGTAACTCCTCATGGTGAGGAGGCGCCTTGCGCCGTCTCGAACCATGAGGCCACCCATCAACGCTTCATACTTCGAGACGCCGCTTCGTGGCTCCTCAGGATGAGGGGCACCATTCTCGATCTGGCCCGCCCTTTTCTTGGTCTTGCGTTAGCGCTGAAAAATTGCGACTCAAGGGATTGCCGGGCAGTCTCTGGAGCAGCTAGCCATGTCGTCCCAGATCATGCCTTCCGACGCCGAGCTCAAGTCCAATCGCGCCGAGGAGGCCCAGGCGCTTGAAGAAGATGCGCGGCTGCGGACGGATATCCGGCTGCTCGGGCGCATCCTCGGCGATACCGTGCGGGATCAGGAAGGCGCCGACGTGTTCGATCTGGTCGAGCGCATCCGGCAGACCTCGATCCGGTTCCACAGGGATGACGACCGGCCGGCGCGGCGCGAGCTCGAAATCATCCTCGACAGCATGTCGATCTCTGAAACCGTCCGCATCGTGCGCGCCTTCAGTTATTTCTCGCACCTCGCCAACATCGCCGAAGATCAGAACAACATCCGCCAGATGCGGGCGCGCTCTACTGCTGGCGGATCGGCGCGCCCGGGCACGCTTGCGCTGACGCTGTCGCATGCCCGCGGGGCCGGCTTCAGTGCGGCCGATCTGCGCCGCTTTTTCGAAAGTGCTCTGGTCAGTCCGGTTCTGACCGCGCACCCGACCGAAGTTCGCCGCAAGAGCACGATCGACCGTGAGATGGAGATCGCCGCGCTGTTGCAGCGCCGCGAACGGGTCCAGCTCACGCCGGACGAACTCGCGGCCGGCGACGAGCAGCTGCGCCGCGAGGTGCTGACGTTATGGCAGACCAATCTGTTGCGCCGTACCAAGCTCACCGTGCTTGACGAGGTGGCCAACGGCCTCTCGTTTTACGACTACACGTTCCTGCACGAGGTGCCGCGGCTGCATTGCACGCTGGAAGATCGATTGAACGAGGACGACCCCACCACGCCCGAAGAGCTGGCTTCTTTCCTGAGGATAGGAAGCTGGATCGGCGGCGATCGCGACGGCAACCCGTTCGTCACGGCAGATGTGATGCGTGGCACCCTGCGCATGCAGAGCAGCCGCGTGCTGCGCTACTATCTTGAACAACTGCACGTGCTCGGCTCCGAATTGTCGCTCGCGGCGCATCTTGCCGATGTCTCGGAAGATCTGCGCGCGCTCGCCGGCCGCTCGCCCGACACTTCGCCGCATCGAAGCGGCGAGCCTTATCGGCTGGCGGTGTCCGGCATCTATGCCCGACTCACCGCGACCGCGATCAGGCTGGATGTGGAAACCATGAGGCAGCCGGTCGGAGAAGCGGCGCCCTATGCCAGTGCGAACGAGCTCAAGGCCGACCTTGATATTCTCCACCGCTCGCTGATCGCGAATAATTCCGGTGTGATCGCGCGCGGCAGGTTGCGACTGTTGCGCCGCGCGGTGGACTGTTTTGGCTTTCACCTGGCAAATCTCGACATGCGGCAAAACTCGGCGGTGCATGAGCGCACCGTCGCCGAGCTGATCGACGCGGCGATGCCCGGCATGTCCTATCTGGCGCTAAACGAAGAGGCGCGGATCTCGCTTCTGACCAACGAATTGCGCAACGCGCGACCGCTCGCTTCTGCCTTCGTGAAATATTCGGACGAGACGGTTGGTGAACTTGCAGTCTTCCATGCGGCTGCCGAGGCGCACATCCGATTCGGCGCCGAAGTGATTCCCCAATGCATCATCTCCATGTGCAAGGGGGTGTCCGACATGCTGGAAGTCGCGCTGCTTTTGAAAGAGGTCGGTCTCGTCAATCCCTCCGGCCGCAGCGCGATCAACATCGTGCCGCTGTTCGAGACCATCGAGGATTTGCAGGCGTCCGCCGCGATCATGGACCGGATGCTGTCGCTGCACGACTATCGCAAGCTGGTGGACAGCCGCGGCTTGGTGCAGGAAGTGATGCTGGGTTATTCCGACAGCAACAAGGACGGCGGCTTCGTCACCTCGGGCTGGGAGCTCTACAAGGCCGAAATCGGCTTGGTCGAAGTGTTCGAGCGCCACGGCGTGCGGTTGCGGCTGTTTCACGGCCGTGGCGGCTCGGTCGGCCGTGGCGGCGGGCCGAGCTACGACGCCATTCTCGCGCAACCCGGCGGCGCGGTGAATGGCCAGATCCGGATCACCGAGCAGGGCGAAATCATCTCCAGCAAATATTCCAACGCCGAAGTCGGCCGCAACAATCTGGAAATTCTCGCCGCGGCGACACTTGAGGCCAGCCTGCTCCAGCCAAAGCACAGCGCACCATCGGGAGAATATCTGAAGACGATGGACCAGTTGTCGGAGCTCGCTTTCAAGGCCTATCGCGGGCTGGTTTACGAGACCGAGGGTTTTGCCGACTATTTCTGGGCCTCGACGGTCATCACCGAAATCTCGACCCTCAATATCGGCAGCCGCCCGGCGTCGCGCAAGAAAACCCGCGCGATCGAGGACCTTCGCGCTATTCCCTGGGTGTTCAGCTGGGCGCAATGCCGGCTGATGCTGCCGGGATGGTACGGTTTTGGCAGCGCGGTGGAGGCATGGATCGCAGAGTATCCCGACAAGGGCATGCCATTCCTTAAAGAGCTTTATCGCGAATGGCCGTTCTTCCGCACGTTGCTGTCGAACATGGATATGGTGCTGGCCAAGAGCTCGATTGCGATCGCCTCGCGCTATGCCGAACTGGTGCCGGATACGACTTTGCGCGAAAATATCTTCGGACGCATCCGGCGTGAATGGCACAATTCAATCGAGACGTTGCTGGACATCATGGGGCAGCAGCGCCTGCTACAGGGCAACCCGCTGCTGGAGCGCTCGATCCGCAACCGCTTTCCCTATCTTGATCCGCTGAACCATGTGCAGGTGGAACTCCTGAAAGAACATCGCGCGCAGAATCCCGATGAACAGGTGCTGCGCGGCATTCAACTCACCATCAACGGGATTTCGGCGGGGTTGCGGAATAGCGGGTGACGCCATCATCCCGGGATGCGCTTGGGTCAATCGTCATTGCGAGCCAACGGGTCGGCGCAAAGCGCCGCCCGATGACAGGCTCCGCGAAGCAATCCATAAGACCGCAAAGAAAGTGTGGATTGCTTCGTCGCTTCGCTCCTCGCAATGACGAGACGTCCCGGCGTTCGCCGGGACGACCCGTGGATACAGGTCGCCTCCCCGGCTAGATCGCATCCCAATTGAAAATATCCGCGGAGCGGTCGAGCTTGTAGAAGGACGACTTCAGGGCCGGCATGCCGTGTTCGGCGATGGTCTGCGGTGTCCACCCCTCGCCGCGATGGATCGAACGCAAGGGGCGCGACTGGCTCATCAGGAAAATCTCGTTCATCCGCACCGCAAAGATTTGCCCTGTGACATCCCTGGCGGCGTCGCTGAGCAGGAAGGCCACGATCGGCGCGATCTTTTCCGGGCCCATCTGCTGAATTTTGGCCACGCGCGCCTTCTCCGCCTCGGTTTCGGTTGGAATGGTACCGATCAGCCGGCTCCAGGCGAACGGCGAGACGCAGTTGGAACGAACATGAAAGCGCTCCATGTCGAGCGCGATCGATTTCGACAGCCCGACGATGCCGAGCTTCGCGGCGGCGTAATTGGCCTGGCCGAAATTGCCGACCAGGCCGGATGTCGAGGTGAAGTGGACGAACGAGCCGCTTTCCTGCTCGCGGAACAGCCGTGCCGCGGCGTGCGAGACGTAGAACGAGCCCATCAGGTGCACCTTGATGACGGACTCGAAGGCGTCGATGCTCATGCGATGGAAGATCGCGTCGCGCAGGATCCCGGCATTATTGACCACGCCGTCGAGCTTGCCAAAGCTGTCGATCGCGCTTCTGACGATCTTGCTGGCGGGAATTGCTTCCGCCACCGTTTCGAAATTGGCCACTGCCGTGCCGCCGCGCTTTTTGATTTCCTCGACCACTTCTTCGGCGGGCGAGGCGCTCGATCCCGAGCCGTCGGCGGCGACGCCGGGGTCGTTCACCACGACCTTGGCGCCTTCCACCGCGCAGAGCAGCGCGATCTCCCGGCCAATGCCGCGCCCGGCGCCGGTGACAATGATGGATTTACCTTCGAGTGACTTGGTGCTGGCCATGATGCTTCTCCGTCCTGTTTTCCGCGGCTGAAGCAAAGCCCGTCTCGTCATGCGCGGGCTTGACCCGCGCATCCATCGTTCTTCAGAACAAGATGGATTGCCGGGTCAAGCCCGGCAATGACATTGTGCGCTGTGCTCGAACCAGTCATTTCTAGATTTCGTTCGTAAAAATAACCGTGCCGCTTGCCGCGAACATGCCGCCGACGCCGTGGCAGACCGAAATTTTTGCGTCCTTGACCTGCGCGGGCGCGATGCCGCGCATCTGCCGCACGCTCTCCTGCAGCGCGTACATGCCGTACATGCCGGAATGCATGTAGCTCAAGCCGCCGCCGTTGGTGTTGAGCGGCAGCTTGCCGCCCGGCCTTGTGTTGCCGTCGGCGATGAACTTGCCGGTCTCTTCATGCGGCAAGAAGCCGAGATCGCCGAGGCCATAAAGCGGCAGATGCGCGAACGCATCGTAGATCATCAGGTGATCGACATCCTCGTGCGTGATGCCGGCCTCCTTGAAGGCCAAGGGGCCGGCGACCTTGAAGGCGCGCGAACTGTCAAACGTCTGCATCTGGCTGACCATCGGCGTCTCCACGCTTTCGCCGGTGCCGAGGATATAGACCGGCTTTTTCGGAAAATCCCTGGCGCGGTCGGCCGAGGTCAGGATCAACGCGCCGCCGCCGTCAGTGACGAGGCAGCATTGCAGGATGCGGAACGGATAGGCGATCATCCGCGAGTTCAAGACGTCCGCGACCGTGATCGGCGCCTTCATGGTGGCGCGCGGATTCTTCGCGGCCCATTCGCGCTGCACCACCGCGACCATGGCGATCTGCTCATGGGTGATGCCGTGGGTCTTCATGTAGCGCAGCACGGGAATCGGAAACATGCTGGCCGGCGTCGAAACGCCGTAAGGCAGCTCGAACTGGCCGTTGAGGCTGTCGGGTCCGATCATCCGCGGTGTGCGGCCGATATTCGACTTGCCACTCTCGGCGTGGGTAATCAGCACCGTCTTGCACAGCCCGGCTTCGATGGCGGCCGCGGCGTGGCGGACGTGCAGCATGAACGAACAGCCGCCGACCGACGTACCGTCGACCCAGGTCGGCGTGATCCCAAGATAATGCGCAACTTGTTGCGGCGTCTCGACCGCCGTTGCAAAACCGTCGATGTCGGACAGTTTTAAGCCCGCGTCGGCGATGGCGTTCAGCGCCGCATCCGCGTGCAACTGGATCTGCGAGACGTTTGGAATAACGCCGAGTTCGGTGGTTTCGGCAGCGCCGACGACGGCAACCTG
>VAZH01000192.1:5579-6069 GCA_005884465.1 Alphaproteobacteria bacterium
GGCGTTTGCGGGCAATCGACGACGTTACTCATCATGCGCGGGCCTTCGTCCAGTTCCACCACCGCGATGGCGTAGGGCGGCGTGAAGCCGGGCACCGGGCGGTGATGGATGACGTAGCTGTAAAGCTTTGCCTTGCCGCTGGCCTTGAACACGCTGACCTTGCGCGAGGCGCAGGCCGGGCAGAACGGCCGCGGCGGGAAATAGACGTTGGCGCAGGCGTCGCAACGCTGCAGGCGCAGCTCGCCTGCCTTTGTACCGTCCCAGAAATGCTGGGTTTCCGGCGTCGGTTTCGGTCGCGCGCGCGCTGGCTCAGCCATCTGCCATTTCCTCCGCCTTAAGGATCGGGCCGCGTGGCCCGCTTGTTGCTTTCTTGATGCGACATTTGACCATCCGCCGTCAACGGTCCAGCGATCTTGCTTGCCGCATGGCTGCATTCCGGCAACCCAGAGCGCTTGTATGCCAATGATCTCCCGCGCTAGGGTGCCCGTCA
>VAZH01000193.1 GCA_005884465.1 Alphaproteobacteria bacterium
CTGAACGTTGCATTGGCAGCCAACAACCTGTCGGCCAGCCTCGACAGCGCCAACAAGCTCGTCATTACCACGACGAACGACGCGGCCTCATCCACCATCGGCGCCGTCGTCTATCCCGGTGCCGGTACCGGTACGTTGACTTTCGGCGCAGCTGTCGCCCCGGTTGCCGATGCGGGTTCGCAAACCATTCGTGCCAACCTGGTCGCCCAGTACAACAACGTTATCCAGCAGATCACGACGACGTCGCAGGACTCTTCATTCAATGGCATCAACCTGCTGAACGGCGATGACCTCAAGCTGACCTTCAACGAAACCGGCAAGTCCAGTCTGACCGTCAAGGGCGTGACCTTCAACGCGGCGGGCCTTGGCCTTGCTTCGCTGGTCGCCGGCACGGACTTCCTGGACAACGCCTCGGCAAACAAGGCGCTGACCCTGCTCGGCTCGGCCAGCACCACGCTCCGCACCGAAGCGTCGGCCTTGGGTTCGAACCTGTCGATCGTCCAGCTCCGCCAGGACTTCTCGAAGAACCTGATCAACGTGCTGCAGACCGGAGCGTCCAACCTGACGCTGGCCGATACCAACGAGGAAGCGGCCAACAGCCAGGCGCTGGCGACCCGCCAGTCGATCGCGGTGTCCGCGCTGGCGCTGGCCAACCAGTCCCAGCAGAGCGTGCTTCAGCTCCTGCGCTGATTTCGGCTACATCATTGGATAAAGGCGGCGGGGGAAACCCCGCCGCTTTTTTCTTTTAGGTGACCCGAAGAGCCGATATCTTTCCAAAGGCTTACCGGTAGCTCCAGGCGGATAACCGTTAATCAAACTACTTAAAGCGACATTAACCTTAATTTAAAGGAGTCTTCGTAGAACTACGGACGTAAAACTTAGGAAGGTTTGACCCATGTCCGGCATTGTTCTCTCCGCCTCGGTTCGCCAGAACCTGCTGTCGTTGCAGTCGACCGCGGATCTGCTCGCCACCACGCAAAACCGCCTTTCCACGGGCAAGAAGGTCAACACCGCTCTCGACAACCCGACCAACTATTTCACGGCGCAGGGTCTCGACAACCGCGCCAACGACATCAGCAATCTGCTCGACGGCATCGGCAATGGCGTGCAGGTTTTGCAGGCCGCCAACACCGGCCTCACCTCGCTGCAGAAGCTGGTCGATACCGCGAAGTCGATCGCCAACCAGGTGCTGCAGGCGCCCGCCGGTTATTCGCCCAAGTCGACGGTTACCTCGGCAGTAGCCCTCACCGGCAATTCCGCCAACCTGGTCGACGGCACCATCATCAAGGCCGGCGACGTTCTGACAATCGCTTCCACCGGCGGTGGAACGGCGACCAGCATCACCTTCGGCGCCAGCGAGTCCCTCGACCAGCTGAACGTTGCTTTGGCGGCCAACAACCTGTCCGCCAGCCTCGACAGCGCTAACAAGCTCGTCATTACCACGACGAACGACGCGGCCTCATCCACCATCGGCGTCGTCGCCTATCCCGGTGCTGGCACCGGTACGTTGACTTTCGGCGCTGTTGCCGCCCCGGTTGCCGATGCGGCCTCGCAGATTATTCGTGCCAACCTGGTCAGCCAGTACAACAACGTCATTACACAGATAACCACCACGGCGCAGGACTCTTCATTCAACGGCATCAACCTGCTGAATGGCGATGACCTCAAGCTGACCTTTAACGAGACCGGCAAGTCCACTCTGATCATCAAAGGCGTGACCTTCAACGCGGCCGGCCTTGGCCTTGCTCCACTGGTCGCCGGCACGGACTTTCTGGACAGCGCCTCGGCCAAGGCGACGATGGCCAAGATAACCAGCGCGTCCGACGCGTTGCGGACGCAAGCCTCCACTCTCGGTTCGAACTTGTCGATCGTGCAGATCCGCCAGGATTTCTCGAAGAACCTGATCAACGTGCTGCAGACCGGTTCGGCCAACCTGACGCTGGCCGATACCAACGAGGAAGCGGCGAACAGCCAGGCGCTGGCGACCCGCCAATCGATCGCGGTCTCCGCTCTGGCGCTGGCCAACCAGGCGCAAGCGAGCGTGCTGCAGCTGTTGCGCTGATCGCTGCAACAGAAAGCGAGATCAAAACGGCGGGGCAAACCCCGCCGTTTTCTTGATGTGACCCGCCATGCACGCGATAAGCGAAAATGCTTCGCCTCGCCCGGTTTCGGACAAATTCGGTAACAGCCGCTAACCATATTTTAAAGGCAACCAAGTACAAACCATAGGCAGTTTCGAAGCTAGCGTCCCTATGCAACAATCCTATCGAGGTGATGGATGTCTCATGCCGCTCAAGCCTATGCACGCACGTCGCAAACGACGGCATCTCCTCGGGAAATCGAGGCGCAGGCCCTGCTGAAAGCGGCAAGACAGCTGCAGAATGTCCAGGCCAATTGGGCCGGTCCGGACAAGAACATGCATCAGGCGCTGCTCTTCAATCGCCGGCTGTGGTCGATTTTCATGAGCGCGGCGGAGACCAATGACAATCCGCAGCCGCTGGAAATTCGTCAGAATATCGCCAATATCGGCGTGTTCGTCATGAAGCAGACGCTCGAAATGCAGATCAATCCGGATCCGGCGAAATTAAAGTCGCTGATCGACATCAATTGCAATCTCGCGGCGGGCCTCTCGGGCCAGGTCTGACGGCGTGACCGGCTAACGGAGTGTCACCGTGGCTGACATCATGAGCATCCTGTCGGCCAACTACAAGGCCGCGGGATTAAGCGTTCCGAGCAAGACCGCGTATGTAGCCGTCGATCCCAAACTCTATCAGGGCACCTGGAGCGGAACCTATCCCGACAGGAAAACCTTCAAGTTCACCGTCTCCGACGTCAACGGCTTCCGCGCCCAGGTCAAGTACCAAAGTGGCAGCACGGTCAAATACCAGAGCGTCCTGATCAAGGACCAGTCGTTCCGGATCGGCGATACCAAGTTTATTTTGACCAAGGCTGGAACGGCGCAGATCAAAAACGTCATCACCGATCCCGCGACCGGTTCAACCTATCTCGATACTGCGAGAGCTACGCAGAGCTAATTCACTTTAGGCCTTGCGGTCGGTGACGATTTGACGCGTGGGCGCGCCTCTTGTCAGATCCAGCGCGCGGAAATAGGCGCGACGGCGCAAGACGGCTTCATCGGGAAACTGCTGTACCACCAGGTTGGTTCTGTTATCGACGACCTGATAGACGATCGAGGCCGCGGCGCGATCGATCACTACCTGATGCGACACGTAATCGCTCGCGGTTTCCGGATCGTTGCGAATGCTTACGCTTGTGTCCGCCGCCGTGACGCTTTGGCTTGCAGGCAGTTCGGTCGCGACCGCTTTGTGCGCCGCGTCGCTCGATGGCGGGACAACAGGCGTAGCGGCCGGCGCCCCTACCGGCCTGATGCTGAAATCCGTACTCATGGCAGCCTCCAGGCTTCCCTCGAGTCAAATCCCAACCCCTCTTGGTCAGCAACTATGACCTGCAGCTATCAACGTTCTGTTAGAGAATGCGATGAATGCCGCGCTGAAAATGGCGCGCAAGTTTGATGAAAAATGTCCGCAATCGGCAAAAACCCCGAAGCGGAAGTTGATCAAAGCGACCGACTGAGCGCGAGCGGCGTCATGTGGCGCGGCCCCGGCGTCGCGGGCCGTCCCGCGGCAGTATAGGTATTGGGAATATTGCGGCGTTGAATCTCGGCATTGACGCCGCGCACAATGCTTTCCGACACCGCGTGCGCCGTCGCGAGCACCGTGAGGTTGATCTGCAGCATGGCGCGAAACACGTCGTGATGACGATGCAGCGTCGTCAACAGCTCAGGTGCTGCTTGCGACAGATATGGCTGGCTGGCTTTGAGATGCTCCACGGCGCTGACGTAGCGGCGCGACAAGTCGGTCTTGTTCGACTCCAACGCCATCGCCTCAGCAACCTTGCCGGCGCGCACCAGTTCGGTTTCGCGTTCGATGACGCCGAGCAGTGCGCTCATGACATCCATCAAAGTCTCGGCGAGCTTGCGGGCATCGCCGGCCGTGGTCGCCTTGAGAAGCGGCGCGGGCGTCTCTCGCGGCTGAGGATGCTGATTCATGTCCCGGTTTTCCTCTTGCGATTAGCTGGCGCGACCCGCTTGCTGCAGAATCAGCGTGCGATAGACCTCGTTGGAAATTCCAACGCCGCCGGCCTTGGCGAAGGATTTCGAATATTGTTCCGTCAGCATCGAGCGCCACACGCCGGTGCCCGGTGTATCGCCGAACGGGCCTTCGCCCTTGATGCCGCTGGTCATCTGCGCAAACATCGAATTGAGAAACATCGCCTCGAAATCGGTCGCCGTCGCCTTGGCCTTGGCCTGCGCCTGCGGCGAGACTTTGGTCAGGGCATCGGCGAGCTGATAATCCGGCCGTCCGTTGATCATCGGCATCATGGCTTTGGCCGGCATGCTGCGTGCGTGGCTGTTGATCAGGCCAGTCTGCATCACATCACCTCGATGTCGGCCTGGATCGCGCCGGTGGCCTTGATCGCCTGCAGGATGCCGATCAGGTCGCGCGGGCCGATGCCGAGCCCGTTGAGGCCGTCGACCAGCTGCTGTAGCGACACGCCGTCTTTCACCACCGCCAATTTGCTGCCATCCTCGGAGACGCCGACGCTGGTGCGCGGCGTCACCACGGTTCGTCCGCGCGATAGCGGATTGGGCTGGCTGACCTGCCGGCTTTCGGAAATCGTCACGGTGAGATTGCCTTGCGCTACTGCAACGGTGGCGACGCGGACGTCGCGGCCCATCACGATGATGCCGGAGCGCTCGTCGATCACGATCTTGGCCGCGAGGTCGGGATCGACCTGCAACTGTTCGATCTCGGTCAGGAAGGCGACGACGTTGCCTTTGAACTCCGCAGGTATACCGAGCTGCACGGTCGAGGGATCGATCGGCTCGGCAGTCTTGACGCCGAGGAAATCGTTGACGGCTGCGGCAATGCGCTTGGCGGTGGTGAAATCGGCATTGCGCAGCGCCAGCCGCACATTGGGCAGGCGGTTGAGCGCGAACTCGATCTCGCGTTCGATAATGGCGCCATTGGCGATGCGGCCGACCGTCGGCACGCCGCGGGTGATACTGGCTGCCTGCCCTTCGGCCTGGAAACCGCCGATCGCGAGCGAACCCTGCGCCACCGCATAGACGTTGCCGTCGGCGCCGAGCAGGGGGGTAACGAGCAGGGTGCCGCCCATGAGGTTCTTGGCATCGCCGAGCGCGGATACCGTGACATCCATCCGCGTGCCCTGGGTGCCGAACGCCGGCAGGTTGCCGGTGACCATCACGGCGGCGACGTTGCCGGTACGAATGACGGCGCCGCGGATATTGACGCCCATGCGCTCAAGCATCGCCTGCAGCGATTGCTTGGTGAAGGGAATGTTGTTCAGCGTATCGCCGGTGCCGGCGAGGCCGACCACGAGGCCGTAGCCGATCAACTGATTCTGCCGCACGCCTTCGATGTTGGCGAGGTCCTTGATCCGGGAGGTCGCGCCGGCCGGAATGGCCGACAGCGCCAGCGCCAAGAGCGCGGCGCAGGCCGTCCCGAATACGCTTGCCGAAGTGACGCCTGACATCCTCTGCTCCCCGCTCGAGGTCTTCACTGTCGGACCCGCGCCACTCCCATGACGGTGGTCCCGCATTAACCATGCGAGCCCCGTGCCATGCCGTTCCATGGGCACAAGCCGTTGATTCCGTTCAGCAAGCGTTGCTGAACCGGCTGCCAGCCCGGGCCGTCGCAACGGCAAAACTGCCTGCCGGCGGCAGATTTTGCCGGGCCGTTTACGCCCCGTTAACCACAACAAGGCGAAGCTCCGCGCGCACCCAGAACGAAACGCCGGCCCCGGATTTCGCTTTGCTGATCCGGCCCTACGCAGGAAGCCAGGACGATGCGCATCTACGGACCGAACGGCACCAATCTCGGGTCTCCGGCCAACAACGTCCGGCGAACCAGTTCGAGCGGCTTTGCGCTGCCGGATGCGGCATCGACGCCCGAGACCCGCGCCGCGATCGCGCCCAAGGCGGCGGCGAACATCGATGCGCTGTTGGCGATGCAGGGCATCGAGGAGGATCCGGTCGAGCGCCGCAGGCGCTCGGTGCAACGCGGCAAAGGCGCGCTCGACGTGCTGGACGATCTCAAGATCGGGCTATTGTCCGGCAGTTTCGATGCCTCCACGGTGAGCCGGCTGCGGAATGCCGCCGCCAACCTCAAATCGACCTCCGGCGACCCGGGCCTTGACGCGGTCCTGTCCGAAATCGAGCTGCGGGTCGAGGTCGAACTGGCCAAGGCCGGGCAGTTCTGACCGGCCGCCTTAAAGCGTTCACCTTGCTCACAGGTTCCTGCCAGGAAACCCCGGGAGTGCACCGTTTCAAGGTTTTGGCCGATATTGTCTGTCACAGGACGCCGCTATATAAGGCGCGCGCGGACCGACCCTTTTCGGCCCGCCTTGCACGTGAAAATGGGCTGGCCTTGGAAAAGTTGAAGAACTATCGACCCTCCGAAAAAGAGCCTTTCATGAACGATCGCCAGCGCGATTACTTTCGCGCCAAGCTGCTGGCATGGAAGGACGAGATCCTGCGCGAATCGCGAATCACGCTGCAGACGCTGCAGGAAGAGAACGTCAATCACCCCGATCTGGCGGACCGCGCATCGTCCGAGACCGACCGCGCCATCGAACTGCGCGCCCGCGACCGCCAGCGCAAGCTGATCTCCAAGATCGACGCGGCGCTGCAGCGCATCGAGGACAACACCTACGGCTATTGCGAGGAGACCGGCGAGCCGATCTCGCTGAAGCGGCTGGAGGCCCGCCCGATCGCGACGCTCTCGGTCGAGGCGCAGGAGCGCCACGAGAAACGCGAAAAGGTGTATCGCGACGAGTAGGGTTTGGCCGCCATGTGCGGTCATTTTGTTGATGAAGTGCGCTATGGCGCATTCCGCTTGATCGGATCATGATCGCGTATCCGTGGCCTCGTGGTTCGAGACGCGCGGCGTTGCCGCGCTCCTCACCATGAGGGTTTAGGACCTCATCCTGAGGAGGCGCCAACGGGTCGCGCGAATGCGCGCCCGATGATAAACTCCGCGCCGTCTCGAAGGATGAAGCCACGAACTGAACGCGCTAACGGAGGGCCGCCGCCGATGACCGACATTCGCGCGGCCGCGAAAACCATCGCCGCCGCCCGCCGCAACCGCACGCCGCTGCCGCCGCTGGCCGGCGACGCCGCTCCCGAGAGCGAAGCGGAAGGGTACCGGATTCAGGACGCGGTTCACAAGCTGCTGGCGGCCGATCTCGGCGCGCTGGTCGGCTACAAGATCGGCTGCACCAGCCCGGTGATGCAGCAATATCTCGACATCCCTCACCCTTGCGGCGGCGGCGTGTTCGCAAAGGGCGTTTTCGACAGCGGCGCGTCGCTGAGCACCAGGGATTTTGTCCGGGTCGGCGTCGAATGCGAAATCGCCGTGAGACTCGGCCGCGATCTTGCGCTCACGGAGGAGCCGTTCACGGCGGAGTGGGTTGCAGAATCGATCGAGGCCTATCTGCCGGCGATCGAGATCGTCGATGACCGCTACGTCGACTGGCAAACCCTGGGCGCGCCGACGCTGGTGGCCGACGATTTCTTCGCCGCCGGTTGCGTGCTCGGCAAACCCGTTGCGCGCGTCGGCGTGCCTGATGTGCTTCATGTGATCGGCCGCGCCCTCATCAACGGCGTAGAAGTCGGGCGAGGTAGCGGAACCGACGTGCTAGGTCATCCGCACAACGCGCTGGCATGGCTCGCCAATCATCTCGCCGCCGATGGCAAGAGCCTGCGCGCAGGGCAGCTCGTTCTGACCGGGAGCCTGATCAAGACGGTGTGGCTTAATGCGGGAGATGAAGTGGCGATGGAGCTGGAGGGGCTGGGGAGGGTGGAAGCAAGGTTCTCGTGACTGTAGCTCGCAATGACGATGAACAACCTGATTCCATCGTTTGCATTTCGAATGCAAGTTGCTGATTTAGTTCGGTAGGGTCGGCCCAGGCGCGCTTGCGCTGCTCCACGAAGAGCCGTCATACTCCGTGCATGCGGGGTATCCAGTACGCCGCGGCGTTTCGATTCAAAACACGAACTGATTTGCCCGTCCGGGCAAAATCAGCCGCCCGCGGTTGAACAATTACAACGTTCCGGCATCGGTGATGGGCTCCCTCTCCCCTTGTGGGTCGAGACGAGCGAAGCTCGCTCTTAGAGGGTTGGGGTCAGGGGTCGCGGTCTATCGTGAGAGCGAAACCCCTCACCCGTATCGCATCTGTCGATGCGATCCGACCTCTCCCACAAGGGGAGAGGTGAAATCGAGCGTGCGGAGTCAGTGTCGTAGCCCGGATGAGTTCAGGCAGAAGCGGTCAATACTTGGCGATGGCCGGGCCGCCAAATGTGTAGTTCACGCGGACCGTGACCAGATCGAGGTCCTGACGGATGCGATCGATGACCACCGTGCTGCTGGCAGGCGGAAGACCCGGGATAATGCCCAAGGAAGAAAAGGCGAGGTTTCGGCTTCCCATGAAGAGATGGTCGTATTCGACGGCGACCGACCAGCCAGGGAAAAAGCCATATTCAAGACCGGCGCCGACCACTCCACCGGCCCGGGTGTCGCTCGCGGTAGCGGCAATGAGACCCGTTGCGGTGACGATATCGTTGTAACGGGCGGTGGTTACCGCGAGGCCGCCCTTCACATAAAACAGCGTATCGCCCCAGGCATAACCGATCTGTCCGGTGAAAAGCCCAAAGGCATCGATCCGCGAGCGATTGGTGATGTCACCCGGCACGGCAAGGAAAAATGTATTGCTTACCTTGGAGCCGCGCAGGCCTAACCAGTTGCCCTGGGCCTCGAGCCCGAACACCCAGGCGTAGCTCTGCGTGCGAAAACCGAGTTGCCCGCCGGCGGTGCCGCCGGTGGCATTGTGACAACCTTCCGCGAAAATGAATGTGCCGGCGGGCGTTACCACATCCCAGCAGTTGCGGCTCGAGCCCCAGCCGCCATTGCCGCCCCAGTAAAAGCCCGACCAGTCATAGGTGGCGGCAATCATCGGGGCGGGCCTGTACGGCACGGCTCCCATGTCGGCTGCCGACGCGCCGGCGGCGCCGCTTGCGAGAAGGAATGCCGCAACAACGAGCTTTTTCATGGAAGTCCTTGGGGAATGAAAATATCTCAATCGCGAAAGTTATAGGGAGACTCGCGCAAAAGCTGTTGCCCGGTTGCCACAGATCAAGACTATTCGAGGGTCGGGCCGGGCCTTGGGACAGGCAAGCCGCGTAGCTCGTCATGCCCGGCACTCGGGTCCGGCTTCGCCGGCCCGAGCACATGCCATAGACCCGGGCATCCACGTCTTTCCTTGATAGTTGCTGAAGAAAGACGTCATGGCCGGGACATCTAGCGCGAAGACGCGCTTCGCGCTTTTGCCCGGCCATGACGACAAAGAGAATCGTTTTTTCCGCACGACCGCGACGTCCGCCAGGGGAGCTGACGGAGGCCGCGCGTCTACCTGGGAAGCTTGTCGGTGAGGATGTCGATCTTGTGGATGGCAGGCGGCTTGGCCAGCAGTTCGCTGGCTTTCGCCATCAGCGCCGCGGCGACCTTGCCGTTGAGGTGAGCGTTGCGGCCGGCCTCGTCATTGAAAGTATCGAATATCGCAAATGACGAAGGGCCTTCCTGGATCGCGAACCAGGTGACGGTTCCCGGTTCGGCCTCCACCAGCGGCAGCGCCGATTTTCAGGAACTCCGCGACTTCCTTTTCCTTGCCGGGTTTGGCCTCAAGCGGAACGTACAGCGCAAGCTTTGACATTGTAAACTCCCGCAATGGTTTTGACGCGCCTGTTATACCGCTCTGTCAGCGGCAAACAGCGTCAGGCTTTCGTGATCGGGGCGCGTGATTCATTTTTCCGTCATGCCCGGGCTTGACCCGGGCATCCACGTCCTTGCTGGACTAAACAAGAAAG
>VAZH01000026.1 GCA_005884465.1 Alphaproteobacteria bacterium
ATCAACTCAGCCTTGCTCAAATCCTCAGTTACTTTCGACAGAACGTAGAGCAGAAAGCCTGCACCCACGCCACTCAAAACCATCTTTTGGATGCCGCCGAAACGGAAGAACCGCAAGGAAACAGCAGCTGCCAGCATGACCATGGCAGCCAGCAGAAATGGCTGGGCGAGAAGCTTGTGGTACTGCAACCGATACCCGGCGGTCGCGAATCCCGAGCTTTCCGATGAGCGGATGTAGCTCGGGAGTTGCCAAAAAGACACAGTTTCCGGCGTGGAGAAGCTATTGCGGACCTGTGTCGGCGTAAGGCTGGTCGCAAGGAAAAAGCTGTCCTGATCGACAGGAGGTCCGTCGAGAGAATACCGGCGCGCCGATTTGAACAGCCAGCGTCCCTCCTCGAGCGTCGCCTCGCGCGCTTCGATTCGCTCCTTGAACCGATAATCGGTATCGAATCGGAATACGGTCAGCCCGGTCAGCCGCACCCCCTGCTGTTCGCTGCGGGCGGCATTGATGACGGCATGACCATCGCTGTTCACCTGATTGATCCAGAAGCCGGACGCGTCCTGTATGCCGCCGCCGGGAGCGGAGCCGAACAGCTCTGCCTCCATCCGTTTGGAGAGCTCGCGTAAGTTCGCGGAGATCGGATTGTAAGCGGTGGTTGCCAGGATTCCGAGCACCACCGCGCTTGCCAGCGCGGGCGCGATGAACTGCCAGGCAGACACGCCCGCGGCGCGCGCGACCACGAGCTCCAGGCGCCGCGAAAGCGCCAGATAGCAGGTCATCGCCCCGATCAGGATGCAAAACGGCATCATCTTTTCGAGCAGTTGTGGCACGCGGAATAGCGAGGTCTCCGCAACCGCGATGGCGGAGGCCGAAGCCAGCCCCGACGTCTTCCTGACCATCTCGATGTAATCGACCAGCACCAGCAGCACGAAGATGCTGGCGAACACGCCCAGCGCCGAGACCACGAAGCGGCCGGCGAAATATCGCCCAAGCGTGTTGGTCATCATGCTCATGCTGTGGCTGGCCGGCCAAGAAGTCGCAGCAGACGCGCGTTCGATTTGTTGATCGCTTCGATCAGTGCGGCCGGCGGTTCCACCACGACGCCTCCGAGGATGATCCAAAGGCTTGCGCCGATGGCCAGCGCCAGCATCAGATACTGAACGACCGGAGCGAGCGGCGATTTCACCGCCATCACCGAGCAGGCGAACCCCGCCATGCGGAGCCCGAAGACGGCGAGGATGGCGCTGGAGATCGAAAAGTTGCGGCTCTGGCGCGTGGTGCGCGGCGCGCCGAGAAAGGCAAAGGTGAGAGCTGCGAATGCAAACGGATAGATCGGCGCCATGAAACGATCATGCAACTCGGCACGGAACTGTCCGGGCAACTGCATGTAGACCGGGTCGTTGGCAAGCGGCGAGAGCAATTCCCAGAGGTAGCGTTCGCGAATGCCCAAGGTGATGTCGCGGCCTTGATTCGAGAATTTCGACATATCGAATGCATAGCGACCGAACGCCACTAGCGCGGGATCGTGCTTGCCGGCTTCGAGGCGTTCGAGATTTCCGTCCTCAAGAATCAGAAACGATCCGCCCTCGTTTTTCAGGACCGTGCCGTGGTCGGCAATGATGCTGACACGTTCCTTTGGGTCACGGCGGTCATCGACGAAGATGCCGACCAGCACGCCGCCGGGTTGCCGCTCGCGAATACGGATGGTCAGGTTCTGATCGAGTTGAGCGAAGCGGCCGGGTTGCAGGATGTTGGCCAGCACATCCGCGGTAATTTCCGCATCCCATTGCTTCAGGCGGCGCATCCCGTCGGGGGCGAGATAGGCGGAGATCAAGGCAACCATGACCGCCACCGCCAAGGTGGCATAGAGAAACGGACGGAATAGCCGGAACGGCGAGAAGCCGGCCGCATTCATCACGATGATTTCTGAATCGGTCGCGAGCTTGTTGAGGGTATGGGCGATCGCGATCATCAGGGCGATCGGCGAGATGATCAGCACCAGCGCCGGAATGACCAGACTGGTGACGCCGAGGAACGTTACAATCGTCTGACCCTGGCTGGTCATCAGGTCGATGCCACGCAACGCCTGCGTAATCCAGATCACCCCCGTCAGGCTGACCAGAACCAGCGCAAACGACGCGAGCGTCGTGCGAAAGATATACCTGTCGATCGACCCCATCGTTACCGCACCCCGCGAACTGGAACTGCAGCTGGCGACCATCCCGAAATCAGGATCCCCTTTGGTCGCGCCGCTATTGGTCCAGCCGCTCCACTCTCTCACTAGCATCCCTTTGATCCGTCAACAAAATGGCTGCGCCATGGCGCCTTGCGGATAAGGTTAATAATTCGCCTTATGTGGCTCCCCGGCCACTTCCTGCGCTTGGCAGCGCAGCGGCTAACAGGCCATAGTGTCCAGGAGCATGCTCTTGACGGCCGTGAATCACGGGCGAAGAGAACATTTCAAGCGCGCCCGGCGGGTTCCCGACCAGCGACAGCCCTGATTTTGGAGGAGTTACCTATGTCCGACGCCGTCAAGGTCGGCTTCGTTCCGTTTTCCACCGTCCCTCGCGGCACTCTGGTGGTATTCTGCGACGATGCCTTGAAGTTCGGCGCCGCGACCCGAAAAACGCTGGGCCGGGCAGCCAATCTGGTCAGGCGCGCCGCTGACACGAACCAGTTCAAGGGAAAGAGCGGCTCAACCCTGGATATTCTGGCGCCGCAAGGTCTCAAGGCCTCGCGTCTGATCGTGGCCGGCGCCGGCAAGCTCTCGGCCATCAAGGACAATGATTTTCTCAAGCTTGGCGGCGCGGCAGCCGGCAAGCTGCGCGCCGGCAATGGCACTGTGACGATCATGGCGGAATTGCCGACCGGTGCGATGACGCCCGATCAGGCGGCCGCGGTCGCATCGGGGATAAGGCTGCGCGCCTATAAATTCGATCGCTACAAGACCAAGAAGAAAGACGGCGAGGAGGTCGCCTTGAAAGGCGATGTCTCGCTCGCCGTCGATGATGTGGCAGCCGCGCGAAAGGCCTTCGCTCCGGACGCTCAGATTGTCGACGGCGTCATCATGGCACGCGAACTGGTGAACGAGCCGCCGAACGTGCTCTACCCCGCGGAATTTGCGCGCCGCGCCAGCCAGTTGCGCAAGCTCGGCGTCGATGTCGAGGTTCTCGACGTCAAGGCCATGACAAAACTCGGAATGGGCGCGCTGCTCGGCGTCGCGCAAGGTTCGACACGGCCTGGCCGCGTGGTGATCATGCGCTGGAACGGCGCCAGGCGCGGCGATCAGCCGGTTGCTTTTGTCGGCAAGGGTGTTTGTTTCGACACCGGCGGCATTTCGATCAAGCCCGCGGGAAGCATGGAGGACATGAAGGGCGACATGGGCGGCGCCGCCTGCGTCGTCGGACTGATGTACGCACTGGCCGCGCGCAAGGCGAAGGTCAATGCGGTCGGCGCTATCGGCCTTGTCGAGAACATGCCCGACGGCAACGCCCAACGTCCTGGCGATATCGTGACATCGATGTCCGGGCAGACCATCGAGATCATCAACACCGACGCCGAAGGCCGATTGGTGCTGGCCGACGTTCTCTGGTATGTGGCGAAGAAGATCAAGCCGAAATTCATGGTCGATCTCGCGACCCTGACCGGGGCGATCATGGTGGCGCTCGGCACCGAATATGGCGGGTTGTTCTCTAACAACGACGAACTGGCCGAGCGCTTGACCAAGGTCGGCCTGGCGACGGGTGAACGGGTCTGGCGCATGCCGCTCGGCCCAGAATACGACAAGCAGATCGATTCGCAGTTCGCTGACATGAAGAACACCGGCACCCGCAACGGCGGTTCGATCACCGCCGCGCAGTTCCTGCAGCGCTTCGTCGACGACACGCCGTGGGCGCATCTCGATATCGCGGGAACCGCGATGGGCGCGCCGAAATCCGACATCAATCAGAGCTGGGGCTCGGGGTTTGGCGTCCGCCTGCTGGAGCGGCTGGTTGCGGATTACTACGAAGCAAAGTGATGACGGAAGTTCTGTTCTATCACCTGCAAAACATGTCGCTTGAAAGCGTGTTGCCGTCCTTGCTCGAAAAATCTCTGGAGCGTGGCTGGCGCGTTGTGGTGCAGTCGACATCGCAGGAGCGCGTGGACGCGCTCGATGCACATTTGTGGACCTATCGCGACGATTCGTTTTTGCCGCACGCCATCTGGCGCGCCGGCGATGGGCACGATCAGCCGATCGTGCTGGTGGTGGAAGAGGGCAATCCGAACCGGGCCAACGTCAGGTTTCTGATCGACAATGCCGCCTTGCCTGCGGATTCGCACGGCTATGACCGTATGGTTCTGGTCTTCAACGGCGACGACGGCGAGGCGCTCGCTTTGGCGCGCGGCGCCTGGACAGATTGCAAGGCACGGGGGTTCGAAGTCACCTATTGGCAGGCCGACGAGCGGGGCCGGTGGCAGCGGCGGGAATAGCGATATCCGGCAATTAATGATAAGCGGGCTTGCACACAGTCACGGTCGTGCCGCAAAGTGATGGTGGGACAAGCGCTTAGGGGCGGGGCGGGAACTTAACTAGCGTGCGAGACGAACACCCTCATCGAAAGTGTCTGCTGGCATTGCTTCTGCTTGCCCCGGTCATGGCGGGCTGCTCGGGCGCGTCCGACATGTTTTCCTCCGATCTTCTGTCGAAAGACGCGGAGTGGTTTTCGCGCTCCGGCAGGCTGTTCATCCGAAGCGTTTCGATTGAAACGCCGCCTTTGACCCCCAACAGACCGGTCACCTCGGAGGATCTGGTCAGCGCCGACGGGCTTTGCCCGGGAATGGCGCCTCCAGGCGGGCCTGCAGACGCCAACGCGTTGACCGACGGAGCTGCCGCCGCGCCGCCCGCCTCGACAAGGGGAGCGGTGGCGCTTGGTCACACCGAATGCGACGTGGTGCGCGGCATTGGCGCACCCGACAGCGTCAATCTTTCCAACAATCCGCGCGGCGATCGGGTGGCGGTTATCAATTACTCGAAGGGGCAACGCGCCGGGATCTACACCTTTACGGCCGGACGCCTGAGCTCGATCGAGCGTGGACCCGAGCCGGTGGCGCCGCCGAAGGCTGCCAAGCCCAAAGCGAAGAAGAAGCCGGCGGCGACCTGATCATTCCCCTCTTTTTTCTCGCAGGTCGCTCAGCCGGCCGCTTCATCATATTGCGAACTGGCGGCCAGCCATTCTTCCTCGGCTCGCTGCAAGGCGCTCGCCGCACCGGCCCGCGCCTTGCTGAGTTGGGCAGCCTGCTTCGGGTCGCGCGTGAACAAATCCGGCAGCGCCAGCGCGGTATCGATCTTGGCGATGATGCCGTTGATGCGCGCGATCTCGGCCTCGGCCTCTGAAATCTTCTGCTTCAATGGTATGCGCTTTTCGTTGCCGTTGCGTGCAGGCTTGTCGCGACCATTGCCGCGCTCGTTGCTGCCGCGGTCGCGCGAGTTCGTGCGCATACCGCGCGCCGACAATACCATGCGTCGATAATCGTCGAGATCGCCGTCATAGGTCGTGACGGTCTGGTCGGCCACCACCCACAATTGATCGGCGCAGGCTTCAATCAGGTAGCGATCATGCGAGACCATGATGACAGCGCCTGGAAATTCGTTGATCGCCTCGGCAAGGGCGGCGCGGCTGTCGATATCCAGATGATTGGTCGGCTCGTCGAGAATGATCATGTTGGGACCGAAGAAGGTCGCGAGTCCGAGCAGCAGCCGCGCCTTTTCGCCGCCTGACAGGTTTTTGACCAAGGTATCGCCGGCCTTGCCCGAGAAGCCGATCGCCCCGGTGCGCCCGCGCACCTTGGTTTCGGGAGCGTCTGACATCAGCTTGCGGACGTGATCGTAGGGCGAGCCGTCTTCGCTCAATTCGTCAAGCTGGTGCTGCGCAAAATAGGCGATGGATATCTTCTCCGCGCGCGTGATCGTGCCGGAAAATGCGGCTAACCGGTTGGCGAGCAGTTTGACCAGCGTCGATTTGCCATTGCCGTTGGCGCCGAGCAACGCAATGCGATCGTCGTTGTCGATACGCAGGGTGACGCGGTTCAGCACCGGTTTTTTCGGATCGTAACCGACCGAAACATCGTCGACCGCGATGATCGGGGGCGACAGCATTTTTTCCGGCGCAGGGAAGCTGATCTCGCGCACGTCTTGCGTCACCAGCGCCGCGATCGGTTTCATCCTTTCCAGCATCTTCACGCGCGACTGGGCCTGGCGCGCTTTCGAGGCCTTGGCCTTGAAGCGGTCGACAAAGGCCTGCAGGCGCTTGCGTTCCGCCTCCTGCCGCTTGGCGTGTTTGGCGTCGAGCATCTCGCGCGTGGCGCGTTGCTCCTCAAATGACGAATAGCTGCCGCGATAAAGCGTAAGTTTGCCGCGGTCCAGATGGAGGATCTGGTCCACCGAGGTGTCGAGCAGATCGCGGTCATGACTGATGACGATCACCGTGCGCGGATAGTTCGCGAGATGGTCTTCAAGCCAGAGTGTGCCTTCGAGATCGAGATAGTTGGTCGGCTCGTCCAGCAACAAAAGATCGGGAGCCGCAAACAACGTCGCAGCGAGCGCGACGCGCATTCGCCAGCCGCCGGAAAATTCCGAACATGGCCGCGCCTGGTCCGCGCTTGAAAACCCGAGGCCGCTGAGAATCGCGGCGGCGCGGGCGGGCGCCGAATGGGCGTCGATGTCGACGAGCCTTGTCTGGATTTCCGAGATCCGGTGCGGATCATGGGCGGTCTCGGCTTCCCGGAGCAGCGCATCGCGCTCGAGGTCCGATTTCAGCACGACTTCGATCAGACTCTCCGGACCGGTCGGCGCTTCCTGCGCAAGACTGCCGACCCGCCAGCGCGGAGGGATCGTGATGGTGCCGGTCTCGGTCGGCAGCTCGCCGCGAATCGCCTGGAACAGCGTCGATTTGCCGGCACCGTTGCGGCCGATAAGACCGACGCGCGCGCCGGGCACGATCTGTGCGGAGCCATGATCGATCAGAAGTCGTCCGGCAATCCGGACCGATACGTCGGTGATTGAAAGCATGCGGGGTTGTCACCGGAGCAGCCGCCAAACGCAACCGGTTTATGAGCGAAATATCGCTTCCGCAATCCGCCTATGCCGAAAGGACATTCGGCTAGTTCGACGACCTCCAGCGGCCTTCGCTGTCTCTCCTGCGTAATTCATCCATCAGATGCTGCAAGTGGGGCGATAGGCGCGAAGTATCCGGCCGCAGCCTCTGCCGCAGCCGTTCACCGATCGCGTCACAGATCGATCGACTCGTCCTATGATCGATTTGTTCGGTGTTGTCAGCGATTCGGCTGTTCATGACGGTTCCGCTTCGCGTCCGTTTTAATGAGATCGCGTTAGACCAAGTCACGAGAGCAGAATTTGTTTCCCCTAGCGGCCGATTGCCCTCTTTCTAGCAGAAATTTGAAACCCGGTTCCATTCGATCGAACTTGAAAGCCCCGGCACGACGGGGCCGGGGCTTTTGACGTCGAGATGGGACGGTTGGATCAATAGCAGCGATTCACCAACCGCCAGCGAGGCCCCCATGGCGTCGGGACCAATCGCCGCACATAGCAGCCGCCGTAACCGGAGCCATAATAGGCGGGGCCACCGACGAAGAAGCGGGGACCGCCCCAGCCGCCGTGCCATCCACCGTGGTGCCAACCGTGACCGCCCCAGGCGGAAGCGGAAGTCGGCGCCAATGCGGCCGCACCCAGCGATGCCGCGGCAACTGCAACAAGCGAGAGTTTGCGTAACATGGTCGTCTCCACAGGTTCGGCGCTGTCGGCGCCATCGGTGAAAGTGCCGCCGCGACGCCGCCAAAACTTTCAGGCGTCCGGCTGATCGGAAGGCTATTCCTGACAATGTGAATGAACCCGGGACGCTGGTTTCAGAGAGGGTTCATCTTTGTGAAATTGCGGCAATCCGGGGATCGATCGCCTGCTGGAGCGATCAGGGGCATTTCGGCTGATCGCTTGCCGTTCGCCGATGGCGCCGATATAAGCGCCGCAATTCCCCTCAGCGCTCTGCAAGGACGAAATCATGGCGATTGAACGCACCTTTTCGATTATCAAGCCCGACGCGACCGCGCGTAATCTGACCGGCGCGATCAATGCGCTGATCGAGAAGGCGGGACTGCGGATCGTTGCCCAGAAGCGCATTCGCATGACCCGCGAGCAGGCCGAAACCTTCTACGCCGTTCACAAGGAACGTCCGTTTTTTCGCGAGTTGGTGGAATTCATGATTTCCGGTCCCGTCGTCGTTCAGGTTCTCGAGGGCGAAAACGCCGTGCTCAGACACCGCGAAGTGATGGGTGCGACCGATCCTTCCAAGGCGGCCGATGGCACAATCCGCAAGCTGCACGCGAAATCGATCGGCGAAAACTCGGTGCATGGGTCGGATGCCGCTGAGACCGCTGCTATCGAAATCGCACAATTTTTCTCCGGCAACGAAATCGTCGGCTGATCGAGAGACGCGGCGGCAAGCAATAGCCGCGCGGGACGGCCCCTGGCCGAAAGGAAGACGCCGTGAACTGGCTGCTGCAAATCTTCGATCCGGCGAACATCGCAACGTTCGCCGCCCAGTTTCAAGCCGAGATGCTGCAGCCGGCTTTTTGGATTGCGGTCGGCAAGATCATCTGGATCAACGTGCTGCTCTCGGGCGACAACGCGCTGGTGATCGCGCTGGCGTGTCGTGGACTGGCACCGCGCCAGCGGCTCTGGGGCATGATCTTCGGTGCTGGCGCCGCGGTTATTCTTCGCATCATCTTCACCGGCATCGTCGCGTCGTTGATGGAATTGTCTTACCTCAAGCTGGTTGGCGGGCTGGCACTGCTCGTGATCGCCGCCAAGCTGCTGGTGCCCGAGCAAGAGGACGAGGAAGGCGTCGAATCTGCGTCGCATTTGTGGGCTGCTGTTCAGATCGTGGTGGTCGCCGATATCGTAATGAGCCTCGACAATGTGATCGCGGTCGCGGCCGCCGCCAATGGCAGTTTTCCGCTGCTGATTCTCGGCCTTGCGATCAGCATACCCCTGATCGTTGCCGGCGCCGCGCTGATCATGGCGCTGCTCAATCGGCTGCCGATTTTGGTCTGGGCCGGCGCGGCCTTGCTCGGCTGGATCGCCGGCGACGTCATTGCCACCGATCCAGCGGTTCATCCGAAATTGCAGGCTCTTTTCGCTGGCCCGGCCGGCATCAAGCTCGACGCATGGCTGGAGTCGCTCGGAATCGGGCCGCACTTTGCGAGCGGCAACGGCGGCGAGGCTGCCTGCGCGGTGTTGGGCGTCATCGTCGTGCTGATCGCGGGGTCGATCTGGCGGAGGCGTAAGCTGCAGCAAGTTGAACACGCTGCGTCGTCGGCAGGCTGACTCGAACCTGGGCCTCGGCTTCAATCAAGCTGCCGACGGAAATTAACGCCTTACGATCGATCCGGAGCGGCCGACCAGCTTCGCGAGCTGCTTGAATCGGCTGCCGACACGATCCGCGACCAGATCGACCAGCCTGTGCTCGAACACCAGCATCAGCTTGCGACCCCGGCCTCTAAAGTGGTTTGCCGGCAACACGCCGGGCCGCGCCGCCGATACCAGGTGGGCGACGCGAAAGGCCGCGCCGAGCACGCGGGCACGCTCGACCATAGCCGGCGGCAGCAGCTCACGAATAACCGCAGGCGGTTCGTTTTGTTCACTTAGGCCCGCATAGCGATAAAATACCGACAGCGCGACAAACACCCTGCCTTGATGAGTGACCGCGCCGAAATTTCCGTTGGTGATGAGACTGAGCGTCTCTTCGCCGCGGTGGTCGGGATGCACCCGCCATCCGACGTCGGACAGCAGGCAAGCGGCATGACGCAGGCGGCGATCTTCCTCGGTTTCCCGCAATTTTACGACCCGCACCAGACGATCGGTCCAGTCGATCAATTCTTCCGCATGCCGTGCGGATCGCGACAGCAGCTCGTTGAGCGTCTGCGCAGCGCAAATCAACCCATCCTCCGAGCGCTCGGCCTGCGGCAGCATCGAGTAAAGCAGGCCTTCGCGCACCCCGAAGGTCGAAAATACGATGGTCTTCGGCTTTGCGACCCGGATGATGTATTCGAGAACAAGCGCCGCATAGGTCAATAACGGCCGCCGTGCATCGGCGACGACTTCGATATCTGCCAGCATGTTTGCGGCCGCGAGGCGGCGAAGGCGGCGCGCGAAATCGAGCGCGTCCGGTGCCGGTATCGAATAGCCGTGCATCACACGCAGCGGATAACCGCTCTGGACGATGTGGATGCGCGCCAGCGCACGCCAGGTTCCTCCGACCGCATAGAAGGTGCGTCCACGTCCGGCTTTGAGCTGGGCAACGTCTGACAGATCGTTCCTGACGATGCGCTCGGCGCGCTTCAGCGACTTGTGCGACAAGTCCTGCAAGGCCAAGCTTCCGAGCGGCAGCGTCACGCCGCTGCGAACGCGGTTGCCCTGCACGTCGATCAATTCAAGCGAGCCGCCGCCAAGATCGCCAACAATGCCGTCTGGCTTGTGAATACCCGATATGACGCCGAGCGCCGATAATTTCGCTTCGCGTGGGCCTGACAGGATTTCGATTTTAACGCCGCAGATGCGTTCGGCTTTCGCAATGAAATCGGGGCCATTGGTGGCATCGCGGCACGCCGCGGTGGCAATCGCGTAGACGCGGCCGACTTTCATCACCCTGCATAAGGCGCGAAAACGCCGCAACGACGTCAAGGCCTTGGCGACCGCGTCCGGCGCCAGCAGTCCCGTGGTCTGAACCTCGCGCCCGAGCCCGCAAAGGGTTTTTTCGTTGAAGAGGGTGACCAGGCTCCGCGTCATCGATTCGTAGACGACGAGACGTACAGAATTCGAACCGATGTCGATGACCGCGACGCTGGATTGGCGTTTGCGCGGCCGCTTCACCGGAAAAATCCTTTATGATGAATGCTGACGTTCGGTACGGCGCGTGAGGCGGCGCGGTGAAGATTCCTTAAGCGACTTTCCACGGCCTGACAGACTCGGATTGGTCATGAAGTAATTATGCAGGTTGAAAGGCTCCTCGCCCTTCGCGGCCTTCATACGCGTTGATGACCCATCCGGCAATAACTGCCAGCTTTGCTCGGTATCCTTGAGATTCGCGACCATGATCTGCTCGAGAACCTGCTGATGCACCGTGGGATTTTGCAGTGGGCAAAGAATTTCGACGCGCCGATCGAGGTTGCGCGGCATCATGTCGGCAGACGAGATATACACAGCAGCTTTTGCGCTTGGCAGGCCCTGTCCCATCCCGAAGCAGTAGATTCGGCCATGTTCGAGGAAACGGCCGATGATCGATTTGACGCGGATGTTTTCGGAAAGCCCTGATATGCCGGGCCGCAGGCAGCAAATTCCGCGCACCACCAGCTCGATCGATACGCCGGCCTGCGAGGCTTCATACAGCGCGTCAATGATGTCAGGATCGACCAGCGAGTTCATCTTCATCCAGATGGCCGCCGGTCTGCCGTGGCGGGCATGGCTGGTCTCACCACGAATATGTTCGAGGATGCGCTTGCGCAAGGTGAGCGGCGATACCGCCATCCTCTCGATGTCGCTCGGTTCGGCATAGCCGGTGATGTAGTTAAATACGCGCGCGGCGTCGCGTCCGATGATCGGATCGGAGGTGAAGTAGGACAGATCGGTGTAGATGCGCGCGGTCACCGGATGATAATTGCCGGTGCCGGTGTGAACGTAAGTCGTCAGGTTGCCGCCCTCACGGCGCACGATCAGCGACAGCTTGGCGTGGGTCTTCAGTTCGAGGAATCCGTACACGACCTGCACGCCGGCCCGTTCAAGATCGCGCGCCCAGCGGATGTTGGCTTCCTCATCGAACCGCGCCTTGAGCTCGACCAGTGCCGTCACCGATTTTCCGGCCTCCGCGGCCTCTGCCAGCGCCCGCACGATCGGCGAGTTGTTGGAGGTGCGGTAGAGCGTCTGCTTGATCGCGACGACGTCGGGGTCGCGGGCGGCCTGTTGCAGGAACTGGACGACAACGTCGAACGATTCATAGGGGTGATGAACAATCAGATCCTTTTGCCGGATCGCAGCGAAGATATCGCCGCCATGATCGCGCACGCGTTCGGGATGGCGCGGCACATAGGGCGGGAATTCGAGGTCGGGCCGGTCGAGCCGGGTCAATTGCGACAACTCGTTCATCGCCAGCACGCCATCGACCAGCAGGACCTCGTCGTCGGCGGTCGAAAGCGCCTGCTGCACGAAAGCGCGCAGTTCTTCCGGCATCTTGGCTTCGATTTCGAGCCGGATCACCGACCCGCGCCGCCGCCGCTTCAGCGCGGTTTCGAACAGGCGGACCAGATCTTCCGCCTCTTCCTCGATTTCGAGTTCGGAATCCCTGATGATGCGGAACGAACCTTGGCCCTTGACGGTATAGCCGGGGAATAGCCGGCCGATGAACAATCCGGTCGCCTGTTCCAGCGTAATCAATCGTACCGAGGAATCCTTGCCGGCGGGCAAGCGGATGAAGCGGTCGATCTTGCCGGGCATGCGGATCAGCGCGTTCATCGGTTTGCCGTCCGAGATCCGCGCCAGCTGCAGCGCTACGGTAAATCCGAGACTCGGGATGAAGGGAAATGGATGCGCTGGATCGATCGCAAGCGGCGTCAGCAACGGGAAAATATTGTGGAGAAAGTGATCCTCAATCCAGCTTCGCTCGGTCTTGGCGACGTCGCGGCCATCGACCAGAACAATGCCGACCTCGGCCAGAATGCCGCGCAGATCGCGCCAGATCGCCTGCTGGTCGGTGGCGAGCTTTGAGACCGCCTCATTGATCAGGACTAGCTGTTCGGCTGGGGTCAGCTCGTCCGGACTTCGCTCGGCGATGCCCTCCCGCACCTGGGCCTTGATGCCGGCGACGCGGACCATGAAGAATTCATCAAGATTATTGGCGGAAATCGACAGAAAGCGCACCCGTTCCAGCGCGGGATGGCCGGGATTGACCGACTCCTCCAGCACCCGGCGATTGAAGTGCAGCCAGGAAAGCTCGCGATTGATGAAGCGCTCGGGGCTGGTGCCGATCGTTGGACGGGCCTCGGCATCCCCTTCTTTTTCTTTAATTACAGTGGCTTGCGCGGATTCCATCAGATTTCGATCCATCCCAAGGTAAACGGCGCCGCCGCCCCTGCGGAGACGGTGCAAACCATGTGTTATCGCGACGACGTTTCAATGACATTGATGTTCCTGCCGCTTGCGCCGTCAAGATGCGAGCCGGACCGCTGGATTAAGCATTGCGCAGCAATTCAGCCGCCAGCGCCCGGCTCACCGGCCGGCCCAGCCGCAGGGCTTCCGCATCCAGGAGCTCGACCGCCTGCCGCGCGGCCGCATACGATCGCTCGATCCTGGTTGCGAGATAGCTGACCACGGTCTCATCGACGGCCAGTTGGCGGTCCGCGCAAAATTTGACGATCAGCGCCCGAAACAGCTGGTCGTCCGGCGGCAACAGCGACACTGTCGGGACCGCGCGCAAACGCGACCTGAGATCGCGCAGCTCGATCTGAAATGCGGACGGTGGCTCCCGCGCGGAGACCAGAACGAAAGCCCCGTCTTCCCGCGCCAGATTCATCAGGTGAAACAGCGCGCGTTCATCGAAATCCGACGATCTCAGATCTTCGACCACCAGCGCCCCCGTCGCCAACGCGCCGGGCACCGCTGCTGCGGTCAGCGTATGCGCTGTAGTAGAGCGTGCGCCGGCTTGCTCGGCCCAGATTGCGGCGAGATGGCTTTTGCCGCTGCCTTCCGGTCCCACCAGCAGCATGATTCGGTTTGGCCATTCGGGCCAGCTGTCGACCAGGGCCAGGCCAGCAGCATTGGCCGGTCCCTCGAGAAAATTGTCGCGGGTAAGGCTCTCTGCGTGCGGTAGCGCAAATGCAAGCTGACGAGGTTGAACGCGGGCTGCCACACGCTTACTCCATGCCGGACCAACCGGCGCATGATCATTTTGCTTCGATCGTGCTCATGTGCCGTACCCAGTCCCTGAGATAGAGGGATACGGAAACCAAAGTAAAGACCGTTACAAAGCCCATCAGGATCAGGTCATACGGCTTTGGCTCGAAGCCGAAGCCGAGTGCCGCAAGGACCAATGCCGCGAATGCCACCTGCGCCACCGTATTGAGCTTCGATACCATCAAAGGCTTCATCGGGATCGGCTTGCCGAACAACCATGACACGATCACGGCGGCGACGATCATGATGTCGCGCGAGACCACAAGGATGACAATCCAGCGCGGAACGGCGCCCCAGATTCCGAGCGCCACGTAGATCGAGACCAGAAGCGCCTTGTCGGCCAAGGGATCGAGCAGCGCGCCCAGTTCGCTGGCCATGTTGAAGCGTTTGGCGAGAAAGCCATCGACCGCGTCGCTGACGCCGGCGATGACAAAGATCGCGAATGCGATTTCCATCTGGCTGGACGCGATCGCCCAGACGATAATCGGCACCAGCAGGATGCGGCCCAGCGTAATGATGTTCGGAATATTCAACTCGGTCGCTTCCCGGCTACCGGCCTGATTTTTACGCGAGATTCGACCCTTTGCAGGGTAAACCCGGTTCTTGTCTAGATAGTATATGCACGTGCCGCTTGCGAGCCATTGCACATGAGCGGATTCCGACGTAACCAGCCGCCATCATCTGGAACTGGGCATGATTGATCGCAAAAACGGGCTCACTTACGCAGATTCGGGCGTCGATATCGATGCCGGCAATCGCCTGGTCGATCTCATCAAGCCGATGGTTCGTGCCACGGCCCGCGCCGGTGCCGATGCCGAGATCGGCGGGTTCGGCGGATTGTTCGATCTCAAGGCTGCAGGCTTCAAGGACCCTGTTCTGGTCGCAGCGACCGATGGCGTCGGCACCAAGGTCAAGATCGCGATCGAAACCGGCCTGCACGGCGGCATCGGATTGGATCTGGTGGCGATGTCGGTCAACGACCTCGTGGTGCAGGGCGCAGAACCGCTGTTCTTTCTCGATTATTTCGCGTGCGGCAGACTCGATCCGGAGGCCGCCGCGGCCATCGTGGCGGGCGTAGCGGAGGGCTGCCGTGAAGCGGGCTGCGCGCTGATCGGTGGTGAAACCGCCGAAATGCCCGGTCTCTACAAGGATGGCGATTACGACCTCGCGGGCTTTGCGGTCGGCGCTGCCGAACGCGGCACGCTGCTGCCGCGATCCGATATTGCAATTGGCGACGCGGTGATTGGCCTTGCCTCATCAGGCGTTCACTCCAACGGATTTTCGTTGGTCCGCAAGATCGTCGAAACCTCGGGTTTGGGTTTCGAAGCACCGGCGCCTTTTTCACCAGTGATGACGCTGGGCGGCGCGCTGCTGGCGCCGACGCGGCTCTATGTCAGATCATGCCTCCGCGCGATCCGCGAGACCGGCGCGGTCAAGGGTCTTGCCCACATCACCGGCGGCGGCTTCACCGACAATATTCCGCGCGTGCTGCCAAAGCATCTCGCCGTCGGGATCGACCTTGCGCGTGTTCCCGTGCTGCCGGTCTTCAAATGGCTGGCAGAGCAGGGGGGCATCGCCGAACTCGAACTGCTGCGCACCTTCAACTGCGGCATCGGCATGATCGCCATCGTGAAGTCGGATGCAGTCGAGCGGGTCACCGAGATACTTACCGAGGGCGGCGAAAGCGTCGTGCTTTTGGGCGAGGTGATCCCGGCTGCGGGCGAACCTCGCGTGGTCTACAACGGTCATCTTGACCTCACATGGTGAGATCGGTTTCGCATGGTGAGGCCATGAAACGCCGCGTCGCAATCCTGATTTCCGGGCGCGGATCGAACATGGCCGCATTGATCAAGGCTGCCAGGGAAGAAGATTTTCCGGCCGAGATCGGTGTGGTGATCTCCAACCGCGCCGATGCCGGCGGTCTCGGAAAAGCAAGGGCCAGCGGCGTCCCGACGGCTACCATCGAAAGCAAATCCTTCGGCAAGGATCGCTCGGCTTTCGAGACGGTTTTGCAATCGGCGCTGGACCAACACAGCATCGACCTCATTTGTCTGGCCGGCTTCATGCGGCTGTTTACTGCCGAATTTGTGCAGCGCTGGTACGGGCGGATGCTCAACATTCATCCCTCGTTGCTGCCGTCGTTTCCGGGCCTCGATCCACATGGCCAAGCGCTGAAGGCAGGCGTCAAAATATCCGGCGCGACCGTCCACTTCGTCATTCCGGAAACCGACGCTGGCCCGATTCTGATGCAGGGTGCGGTCGCGGTTCGCGATGACGATACGCCGGACATGCTGGCGGCGCGGATCCTCGAGATCGAACACCGTATCTACCCCGATGCGCTGCGGCTGGTTGCCAGCGGTTTGGTCCGGCTTGACGGCGATAGCTGCAAAACGGCAGGCAGCGCCGGTTCCGACGCTACTTTGATCTCGCCTGCGGTAGGCTCGCTGCAGCCGTCGGGCCGCTCGCACGGAGAGTAAGATGGCGAAAATTGCGGTTGTCGGTTGTGGCGCAATGGGATCGGTCTATGCCGCGCTCATGGTCGATGCCGGTCATGAGGTTCACGCGGTCACGCTTTGGCCTGACCATGCCGAGGCGATGGCTACCAAGGGCCTGCGTTGCGAAGGTGCGAGCGGCGATCGCACGGTTCCGATTCGTGCCTCGACAACGACGGACGGCATCGGACCCTGCGACCTCGTCATCATTGCCACCAAGGCCTTCGATGTGGAGGAGGCGGCGCGTTCCTGCATTCCCTTGTTGGGTCCGGAGACGATCGTCCAGACCATTCAGAACGGCTTGGGATCGCCGGAGATCGCGGCACCGATACTTGGCGCGGATCGTCTTGCCGTCGGTGTCGTCGGAGGTTTCGGCGCTTCGATACGGGCCCCAGGACATGCGCATCACAACGGGATGGAGATGATCCGCTTCGGCGCATTCGCCGGGCTGCCGAAGCAGCTTTTGCAGGCCTCCGCCAAGATTTGGGAATCGGCCGGTTTCAAGGTTGCCCTGTTCGACGACATCAAGCAGATGGTCTGGGAAAAATTGATCATGAACGTCGCCTTTTCAGGCACGTCTTGCACTACGGGCCTGACGGTCGGCGAAATCCTCGGAGATCCGGACGCCTGGAGCGTGGCGCGCCGCTGTGCCGAGGAAGCCATCGCCGTGGCTGACGTCTCGAACGTCAGGCTGAACGTCGGCGACCCCATCGAGCACATCCGCAAACTCGGCGGCAAAATTCCCGATGCGCGCCCGTCGATGTTGCTGGACTATAACGCCGGCCGCCGATGTGAGGTGGACGCCATCAACGGCGCGATCCCACGGCTAGGCAAACCGCTGGGGGTAGCGACGCCAACCAACGAGACGGTGGTCGGCATCATCAAGGCGCGCGAACGCCGCATGCTCGCACAACAAGCGACCGAGCCAACGACATGAAAAACAAAATCCCCCGGCGAAGGCCGGGGGTGCATCAGGATTGCTTGCGCGGATCGTGACGAAGCTTAGGAGACCTTGAGATTTTCCGCGGAGGTTTTGCCGCGATTTTCCACAAGGTCATATTCGATAACCTGATTCTCGTTGAGGGTTGAGAGCCCAGCGCGCTCGACCGCCGAGATATGGACGAACACGTCCTTATCGCTGGCCATCGGCTTGATGAACCCATAACCCTTGGTCGGGTTGAACCACTTGACGGTGCCTTTTTGCATCGCCTGTCTCCTGGTCTAGACGTAAAAAAGACGCGGCCACGCTTTTTGCGTGCCACGCCACAAGCGGGCTTCCGGATGTCTGCTCAATTTCTTAGTCGCGAAACGCACAGTCGAACGGCCTGGATCCGATTGTGCCTGATATTGCAACACGAAATTTGCGCGTTAGCAAGCTTCTGGCGCGGTTAAGGAAATCTGGTCAGCGACGAGATCGCTCCTCGCGACCTGTGGCAGCGGAACAACAATGTCCGGTAACCCTGCTCGCGAACAACCGAGGCCGATTGACGCTCCCTGAGAACTGGGGGCAAATCGGCGCTGGCCGATGGGATTTTTACATTTTTGCCGAGCGGGTCCTCCTTCTGGAAATAGCATTTATGCGCTGCTCATCGCGGCCTTTGCGAGCAAAGGAGATCAGAGCCGGCCACGGATTTGCAGCGGCCGTTGCCATCGTTTTCGGCATCATCCTGCCTGTTGCTGCTGCGCCACCGCCGGCTCAGGCGCAGATTGCTCCGCGGCCACCTCCAACACCGCCGGCGACGCCGTCGCCTGCCGATATCAATTCCGATCTGTCGGCCGGCGCGGCGGTGACGAATCTCGGCAGCAATTTCCTGGAACGCCTTGGAAATCAGGCGTCATACGGGTTCAGCCGCGCGCTGCGCAACAATCCGGCCGGCGGCGGCGCGTCCGAAGCGACGGACGCGCCGCGCTTCCGGACCTGGGCCGAGACCTACGGAATCTGGGCCAGGACCGGCGCGCAGGGCGATTTCATCGGCGACCGGCGTCAGACCGGGGGCGGCGTCGGAGGGCTCGGCGCGCGCCTTGCACCCGGCGTCAACGTCGGCGTTTCGATTGACCAGAGCCATACCAAGATCGACGTTCCGTTAGCATTGCAGGCGGCAACGCTCGATCTTACCCAGATCGGCGCCAACGCCTCGGTCGACAAGGGTCCATGGACCTGGGCCATCGCACTGGTGCATGGTTTCGGAAAGGTTAATTCGAGCCGGGATACCGGAGCAGGTTTTGCCCGCGCCGACTACAACGCCCACATCGACGGCGCGCTGACCGAACTCAGCTACTACTGGAGCCTGGAGCAGAGCCGCATCGTGCCGAAGGCCGCGTTCGAATATGTGCGCGCCTCGACCGCATCGTTTCAGGAGGTGGGCGGGCTTGATGCCGTGATGGCGAGCAGTGCAACGGTGGAGCGTTCACGGATCCTGCTGGGTGCGGAGATCGGACGTTACTGGATTTTCGGCCAAAAGATTTTCGATCTGTCCGCCTACGGCAAATTCATTACGGCAAATTCATAGACAATGTCTCCCAGAATTTGAGTTCGGTCACGGTGAGCCTCGGAACCGAGAGCATCGCCGTGCATGGCATTAGCGAAAGCAGATATGGCGCCGATGCCGGCGCGTCTGCGACGCTCAACCTGAGCAATACTGCGCGCCTTTATCTCAACTATGACGGCAAATTTCGCGCCGTAATGCAGTCCCACCAGGGGACGGTCGGCGTCGAGCTGAGGTGGTAATTTGGCGAACGCGCGCCGGTTCGAGTCGCCGTCACCTGTTGCTCAAAATGGCTTTGGCGCGGCGTATCCCTGGAGTCCGAAATTCTGTCGCGAGCTGACCATCAGCGGCGTAAGGTCATTGGGATGAATGAATTCATCCCGAAAGCACGCATGGACCTTGGGATCGAAGATGCTCTTCAGCCATTCAATGACGATCTTG